>CADCQA010000145.1 GCA_902803415.1 uncultured Spirochaetaceae bacterium
AGGCGCCATTCCCAGCCACATTGCCGTCACAAAGACGAATTCCGGCAGCAGCATCTGCATCCGGCAGGCCTAAAAAGCCGCCCGTTACCCCCATGCATGTGCACCCCGCACACGGTAGCTACTAACCCCATGCACGGGCTGCCGCAACATGCCGGCGGTTACGGGGCGGCGGTGAAGTAGCCGGGGGTGGCGGAAGTAGAGCCGCCGTCGATGCGGGCGTATTCCTTATCTGTATGAGAGCTGTCATACGCGGTTTGTGGCGTGCCGCCGCCTTTGAGACTGGTACAGTTATAGAACATATACGTACCGTTTAAAGCATCCGGCACGAACCCCCTGGAACCCGCAGGAGCAGAAATATTGGGGGCAGACGCATAGATGGTCACCAGGTCGGAACAGTTTTTGAACATACCTTCCATAGTAGTGACGTCACCCGTGTCGAAGTTGCTTATATCCAAGCTGATCAGGCCGGAGCAGCCGCAGAACATATATTCCATATTTGTCACCTTGGACGTATCAAAGCTGCTTACGTCCAGGCTCGTCAGGCCGGAGCAATATCGGAACATATTCTTCATATTCGTCACCTTGGACGTATCAATGCTGCTTACATCCAGGCTCGTCAGGCCGTAGCAGGCGTCGAACATCTCCTCCATATTCGTCACATTGGACGTGTCAAAGCCGCTTACGTCTAGGCTCGTCAGGTGGTTGCAGGCGGAGAACATCTTTTCCATAGTCGTCACCTTGGACGTATCAAAGCTGCTTACATTCAGGCTCGTCAGGACTTGGCAGTCTTGGAACATACTTTCCATATTCGTCACCTTGGACGTATCAAAGCTGTTCAGTCCCGTAATGCTCGTCAGGGCGTAGCAGAATCTGAACATTCCATACATATTTGTGACGTTAGCCGTGTCAAAGCCGCTTACATCCAGACTTGTCAGGGCTCTGCACTCGTAGAACATACTTCCCATATTCGTCACCTTGGACGTGTCAAAGCCGCTTACGTCGATGCTCGTCAGGACTTGGCAGTTGTAGAACATCTGGCTTGAGTTCGCATTCAGCGGTATCTTTTTAGCAGGGCTGGCATCTGTGTAGCCTTCCGCATAGTATTTTATGGCCGTTCCGTCCAGCCAGGCAAGACAGTCAACATTCGAGTCGTCCGTCGACAGCTTGTAGGTCGCGGTGCCCGCCGCAGGTGCGCTTGCCGATGCGGCAAAGCTCCGTGCCGCCCCGCTGCTGCCGGCGCTCAGGCTGCTCGTGAGTATTGTTCTGATTTGTGAGCCAGTCTTCATGGTCACAGTGGCAGGAGCCAGTATGACCGTGGTGTTTACGCTTACATCGTCTGCCCCGGTCAGGCTTGCCGTGCAGGAGACCGTATAGCTGGTCTGTGCCGCCGGGGCAGTGCCGATGTTACCCATGGTACCCGCCGTCACGTCTTTGGGGTTATCGGCCGCGCTTGCCGTGGTGTACGCCGCCGTACCGAATTTCCATGAGAACTTCGTTCCCGCCGGAATTGCATCGGTGCTGTTCACCGGTTCCACCGTGAGCCTGAACTTCTTGCCTGTATCGGTCAGGCTGTCGTCTGTAACCAGATAGACCGTATCTGTGCCGACCGTTTTACTGGGGAAACCGGACGGCGGGGTCAGCGTAATCTTGAGCGCGGGGATGCCCAGGTAGCTGGCATAGAGCGTGAGTTTGCCTTTATACTGGCCTGCAGGAATGCCGGTACCGGCAATGCCGGGGGCGCCGCCGTCAGTCAGCGACCAGCCGGTAAAGCGCATGGTCGCTGCGGGCGTGGTGGAAGTATCCGTACAGGAGGGACTTACTGCCGGCAGCAGAGTTGGGCCGGCATTGGTGTAGTAAGACGGTGCAGTACCGGTGATTGCGGCGCCCAAGCCCGCGGCATCACTTGATATCTGGCAGACCAGCGGGTACTGCGCCCACATAGTGATGGTGTTGGAACCGCTCTGTATGGCGACGGGCGATGCGGTTGCGGCAGAAAACGCATTGCCGGGGTAGCCCAGATTCTCCGGCACGCCGATTGTTGCCGATGCGGAAAGCGTGGCTCCCACCGGCACTTTTTCGATGACCACGGCCTGCGTGTCGCCCCCGCTGAAGGTCACGGGGAAATCCGTGCCGTTGATGGTAACGGTTACGCTGTACGTTGTCCACGTAACGGCAAGCCCGGACTGCGTTTCGGTAAAGAGGGTTCCTGCGGGAAGCGGCGTAACGGTGACGTAGCCCAGGCCGCTGGAAGCATCTGCACTGGTGCCGGTCTGCCCGGAAAAATCAACGGAACGGCTGCGGTCAACCTCGTAGCTGGCGGCGTTGGCGCCGATAACGATGTCAGGCGCGGAGCCGCCGTTCGAAATGCCGTTCCCGGCGCTGTTTACAGTACCCCCCCCCGACTACTATTTATAGTAGTATTTCCACTAGAAGTCCCGGAGCTGCCGGAACAGCCGCCGCCCGCGTCAATTGGCCCGCCGCGGCTGTTCACCGCATTTGCACAGGATGCAAGCAGCAGGGCGGCGGAAAGCAGCAGCATTAAGACGGCAGAAGCTGCCTGCAGCGGCTTCCCTGCCCTGCGGCAGGATATGGCACGAGTATAGAAAACGGATTTCAGTTGCATAGCAGACTCCTCCGGGCTAAGGACAGCGCCCCCAGTTTATCACATGGTTTTAGTATACACGTACTACAAAGAACATGCAAGGTCTTTAAAAGCAGCATCGCAGGGGAACTACGCTGCTACCACACATGCATGAACCCGCCGCTATTGCGCAGCAATTCCGCCTGCAAATGCCCCAGAGCCATGCCCATACGTTGATTTTATGCAGGATAATGGGTATACTGGGCTGTCATGACGTATTTTTGCAATGCATCTTTCTTGTATATAGACCCCGGCACGGGCAGTATGCTCTTTTCCATACTCATCGGGGCGGCTTCCATGCTCTACTTCCTGTCAAAGGCGGCGCTGCTCAGGCTCAAAGTGTTCTTTTCCGGCCGGAAAAACGGCGTGGTGCACGACGCTTCCTACAAGCCCTACGTCATCTACAGCGAAGGCACGCAGTACTGGAATGTGTTCAAGCCGGTCTGCGACGCCTTTGAGCGCAGGCAGCTCCCGCTTTCCTTCCTCACGTCTTCCGAGGACGATCCCGTATTCGGGCAGAACTATACCTATGTAAAGCCGGAGTTTATCGGCACGGGCAACGCGGCATTTGCGCGGCTCAACATGCTTTCCGCAGGATTCGTGCTCATGACGACGCCGGGACTGCAGGTTTACCAGCTTAAGCGCAGCAAGAACGTCCGCCACTATGCGCATATCGTGCACATGCCCAATGACGTTACCACCTACCGGCTCTTCGGGCTGGATTTCTTTGATTCCGTGCTGCTCAGCGGTGATTTCCAGGGGCTCGACATCCGCGCGCTGGAAGAACTGCGAGCCATCCCCCGCAAGGAACTGGTAACTGTGGGCTGCACCTACCTGGACGTGCTTGCCACACGCATCGGCGCCATTCCGCAGGAAGAAGACCATCCCTTTACCGTGCTGGTCTCTCCGTCCTGGGGAACGTCGGGGCTGCTTGCCCGCTACGGCGAAAAACTGCTTGACCCGCTTGCCGCCACCGGCTGGAGGATTATCATCCGCCCGCATCCGCAGTCCCGCAAATCCGAAGCAGACATGCTGGAACGGCTGCAGAAGCGCTACGGCGGCAACAGCAGCGTTGTCTGGGACTTCGAGCGGGAGAACATCAGCTCAATGAAGAAGGCAGACATCATGATTTCGGACTTCTCCGGCATCGTCTTTGACTTCAGCTTCCTCTGCGACAAGCCGGTTATGTACGTAAAGGCGGGCATTGACTGGCTTCCCTACGATGCCTACGACCTGCACAAGCCGCTGTGGCAGTTCCAGACCCTTGAAAAAATGGGCATAGAGCTGCAGGACTCGCAGTTTTCTTCAATAAAACAGGTGATAGAAAACGCAAGCGACTCCCCGGAACTTGCTGCCGCGCGCAGGGCCGCAAAGGCAGAAGCGTGGATGCACATCGGGGAATCCGGCGAGCGGACCGCAGACTACATGATAGAAACAGTTGCCCGGCTTGATGCGGGCGCACAGGAAAATCAAGAGGAAAAAACAGCATGAGCAAAAGTGTATACCTTGGCATGACGGCGGACATCATCCACCCCGGCATCATCAACATCATCAACGAAGGCGCAAAGTACGGGGAACTGACCGTGGGCCTGCTCACGGACTCTGCAATCGTAACGCACAAGCGGCTTCCCTACCTGAACTACGAGCAGCGCAGGGCTGTGGTAGAAAGCATCAAGGGGGTTGCGCGCGTCGTTCCGCAGGAAGAATGGAGCTATGTGCCCAACCTGCGCAGATACAGGCCCGACTTCATCATACACGGCGATGACTGGAAGACAAACTACCTGAGCAAAATCCGGGAAGAAGTCTACGAAGCCATGAAGGAATGGGGCGGGCAGGTCATAGAAATTCCCTACACGCAGGGCATCAATTCGTCCGCCCTTGCAGAAAACGCGGCAGGCATCGGCACTACGCCGGACATCCGCCGTGCCACGCTGCGCCGGCTGATTGCAGCAAAGCCGGTCGTGCGCATCATGGAGGCGCATTCCGGGCTGAGCGGGCTCATCATCGAGCACACGGAGCTGATGAAAGAGGACGGGCTGCACAGTTTTGACGGCATGTGGTCATCATCCCTGACGGACTCCACGGACAAGGGAAAACCGGACATTGAGGCAGTTGACCTGACCACGCGCATGCAGTCGCTCACCGACATCCTTGAATGTACCACAAAGCCCATCATCTACGACGGCGACACCGGCGGCATCCCGGAACATTTTGTGTTCACCGTCCGCACGCTGGAACGCAACGGGGTTTCCGCCGTCATCATCGAAGACAAGAAGGGACTCAAGAAGAATTCGCTGTTCGGCACGGAAGCAAAGCAGGTGCTTGCAAGCGAGGAAGAATTCTGCCACAAAATCAGCGAAGGCAAGAAGGCACAGGTTACCAAGGACTTTATGATAATAGCCCGCATCGAGGAAATCATCGCAGGCTATTCCGTGGATGACGCGCTGAAAAAGGCCTTTGCGGCGGTTAAAGCCGGGGCGGACGGCATCATGATTCATTCCAAGGACAAGTCCGGTGCGGACATCAAGGAATTCTGCACGCGCTTCAGGAAGGAATATGCCACGGTACCGCTTGTGCTGGTGCCCACAACCTACAATATGTTCACCGAGCAGGAGCTTGCCGCGTGGGGGGCAAACATCATCATCTACGCGAACCACATGCTCCGCGCCGCGTACCCGGCAATGGTCAGGTGCGCACAGACCATACTGCAGGCAGAACGTTCGCTGGAAACGGACGAATTCTGCATGCCCATCAAGCAAATCCTGGAACTCATTCCGGGAACAAAATAGGAACGGGGAAATGATTACACCGGAATTTTTTTATAAGGAACTGGAGAAGAACGGCACTGATTTCTTTACAGGCGTGCCGGATTCCCTGCTTAAGGATTTCTGCGCCTACCTGACGGACAACGTCCCCGCAGAGCAGAACATCATCGCAGCGAACGAAGGAAACGCGGTCGGCCTTGCGGCGGGGCACTACCTTGCCACCGGCAGGGTACCGCTCGTCTACATGCAGAATTCAGGGCTGGGCAACACCGTAAACCCGCTGCTTTCACTGGCAGACCCGGAAGTTTACGCCGTGCCGATGGTGCTCGTGGTGGGCTGGCGCGGGGAACCGGGCTTCCACGATGAGCCGCAGCACGTCCAGCAGGGCAAATGCACCTGCTCTCTGCTGGACGCAATGCACATTCCCTACGTCATCATGTCTGATGAAGAGGAAAAGCTGCGCACGCAGATTGCCTGGTGCTACAAGGAAACCGCGCGGCGTTCTGCCCCCTTTGCATTTATCGTAAAGAAAGGCACATTCGCTCCCTGCACGCTCAGGAACAACGTGCCCGTGAGCGGCGGCATGACGCGGGAGCAGGCAATAGAGCGCATCATGCTCAGCATGGGAACAGAAACCGTCTTTGTGTCCACCACAGGCATGGCAAGCCGGGAGCTGTTCGAGCTGCGGGAAAAGCACGGCCAGGGGCACAAAAGCGACTTTTTGACGGTGGGCAGCATGGGGCACGCCTCCCAGATTGCGCTGGGCATTGCGCTGCAGGACAAGGCGCGGCGTGTCTGCTGCATTGACGGCGACGGTGCCGCAATCATGCACATGGGCGGCATGGCAGTCATTGGAACCCGCGCGCCGGCTAACTACGTGCACATCGTGCTGAACAACGGCGCGCACGATTCCGTGGGCGGGCAGCCGACCGTCGGCAGGGACATAGACATTTGCGGCATTGCGCGCGCCTGCGGATACCGCCGCGTCTTTAAGGCAGCGTCTGCCGGGGAGCTGGAAAGCGCACTTGCAGAGGCATCGCGGGCAGACGGGCTGTGTTTTGTTGAAGTGCAGGTGCTGAAAGGCGCACGAAAGGATTTGGGGCGGCCCACCACTACGCCGCTGCAGAACAAAGAAGCATTCATGGAGTTTCTTAAATGATTACACAGGCAATTATCATGGCGGGCGGGCTGGGTTCACGCTTTGGCGGCAGAACCGAGGCACTGCCTAAGGGATTTATAGAGATTGAAGGCGTGCCGATGGTTGAACGTTCCGTACGCAAGCTGATTGCGGCGGGCGTAGAACGCATCGTCATCGGCACCGGGCACTGCAGCGAAAGCTACGATGCCCTTGCAGCAAAATACAACGGTATTGTAGTCACGGTAAAGAACGAAGACTACGCACAGACCAGCAGCATGGGAACGCTCGCAGTCTGCGCGCCGCTGGTCAGCGGGGACTGCTACCTGCTGGAAAGCGACCTCATCTATGATGCTGCGGGGCTGCAGGTGCTTGCAAACGATGCACGGGAAAACGTCATTCTTGCATCCGGGGCAACGAACAGCAAGGACGAAGTTTACCTTGCCGCCGACAAAACCGGAAGGCTCACAAAGGTCAGCAAGGACAAAAGCGCGGTTCCCAGCCCCGCAGGGGAACTCACCGGTATTTCCAAGGTTTCAAAGGCATTCCTTGAGCGCATGACGGCCTGGTACCGCGAACAGCTGCCCGGCAGCCGTAAGGCAGACTACGAACACGTATTCGAGGTGCTTTCCACAGAGGAAACACCCGTCTTTGTGCGCTGCATCACGTACTATGCGTGGGCAGAAGCAGATGACGAGGCCATGCTTGCACGCGCAGAACAGGAAATCTGGCCGCGCATCAAGGAAAACGAGGAACTGGGCGCCGTCCGCCGTGAAGTGCTGCTGAATCCCGGTCCGTCCACCACCACAGACAGCGTCAAGTACGCGCAGGTTGTACCGGACATCTGCCCCCGCGAACTGGAATTCGGAACACTCATGGAGCAGGTTGCCCGTGACCTGACGGCGCTCGTTGCAGACCCGGCGGAATATACCACCGTCATGTTCGGCTGTTCCGGAACCGGGGCGGACGAAGCAATGGTCAGTTCCTGCGTGCCGCCGGACGGCAGGCTGCTCGTTATCGACAACGGTTCCTATGGCGCACGGCTGGCAAAAATCGCATCGGTTTACAATATTGCCATGGATGTTTACAAAAGCTCCGCTTACGAACCGCTCGACCTTGAAGCCCTGGAAAAGCTTTTCAGCACAAAGAAATACACCACGCTCGCCGTCGTCTACCATGAAACGACTACCGGGCTGCTGAACCCGCTGGAAAAAATCTGCCCGCTTGCAAAGCGCTACGGCATGACAACCATCTGCGACATCGTGAGCGCCTATGCGGGCATGCCCATGGATCTTGCGTCACTCGGCATCGATTTTGCTTCCGCCACGTCGAACAAGCACATCGGCGGCATGGCAGGCATCGGTTTTGTCATCTGCCGCCGCACGGAGCTGGAAAAGCAGAAGGACTGGCCGATGCGCAGCTACTACCTGAACCTTTACGACCAGCACCGCTACTTTGAGGAGACAAAGCAGACCCGCTTTACCCCGCCGGTGCAGACCTTCTACGCACTGCGGCAGGCAATCCTTGAAACCCGCCTGGAAACCGTAGAAAAGCGCTTTGCCCGCTTCACCGCCTGCTGGGAAATTCTTGTCAAGGCGCTCAAGGAGATGGGGCTCAAAATGCTGGTGCCGGAAGAATTCCAGTCGCACTTCATCACGGCAATCCTGATTCCGGAGACGCCGCGCTATGATTTTGAAGCGATGCACGACTTTGCCCGCCGCGCCGGCTTTACCATTTACCCCGGCAAGCTGGGCAACATCGATACGTTCCGCATTGCAAACATGGGCGATATCCGCCCGCAGGAAATGGAACACTTTACGCAGATCCTGCGCAGCTACATGCACGGGATAGGAGTATGCTGACATGATTATCACGCAGACACCCTTCCGCATGTCGTTTTTCGGCGGCGGCACAGACTTTTCCGGCTTTTACAACGAGCATGGCGGCGCCGTGCTGTCTACCACGTTCGACAAATACTGCTACGTGACAGTACGGCACCTGCCGCGCTTCTTTGATTACAAGACCCACCTCACCTATTCCAAGACGGAACAGGTGAATTCCGTGGAAGAAATCCAGCACCCGGCAATACGGAATGCCATGCAGTGGCTGGACATGCATGAAATCCGCCTGACCTACGAAAGCGACCTGCCCGCACGCAGCGGCCTGGGCACCAGCTCCTCCTTTGCAGTGGGCATGCTGGAAGCATTCTACGCGCTCAAGGGGCAGTATGCAGACAAGCGCAGGCTTGCCGACGATGCCATTTACCTAGAGCGCACGCTCTGCAAGGAAGCAGGCGGCATTCAGGATCAGATTGCCGCAAGCTTCGGGGGACTCAACAGGATTAATTTTTCGCGCGACGGCTACACCGTACAGCCGGTCATCATCTCGCCCGCACGCAAAGAGGCGCTGAACGGGCGGCTCATGCTCTTCTTTACCGGATTTTCGCGTTTCAGCTCGGACATCCAGAAGGGCACGGAACAGTCCATGAAGGACAAGACGGCGCAGCTGCTGGAAATGAAATCCCTCGTAGACGATGCAGAAAAAATCCTGACCGACAGCTCCGCCAGCCTTGACGAGTTCGGAAAGCTGCTGGACTACACGTGGCGGCTCAAGCGCGGTATTTCCAGCACCATCAGCACCAGCTCCATCGACGAGCAGTACGAGGCAGCAATGAAGGCGGGTGCGCTCGGCGGCAAACTGCTGGGCGCGGGCGGCGGCGGCTTCCTGCTCTTCTACGTGCCCCCGGAACGGCAGGAGGCTGTCAGAAACGCGCTTGCGGGGCAGCTGCACGTTCCCTTCAAATTTGAAAACGACGGAACCAAAGTCATATTCTACAAGCCGGAAAGCTATACAGCGGAGAATCACTATGGAAACTGAATACACCTATATCGGGCAGCTTGTACAGCGTTACCCGCAGCTTGCAGCCTGTACAGACGACATCATCAGCGCATACCACATGATGGAAGCATCCTTTGCAGCCGGCGGCAAGCTGCTGGTGGCGGGCAACGGCGGCAGCGCAGCCGACAGCGACCACCTGACGGGCGAACTGCTCAAGAGCTTTAAGAAAAAGCGCCGCCCGAACGACAGCTTCTTCGCAAAAATCGAAGCTGCAGACAAGGAAAGCGCGGACTACCTGCGCGGCAAGCTGGAAGGGGCACTGCCCGCCATAGCGCTTTCGAA
>CADCQA010000146.1 GCA_902803415.1 uncultured Spirochaetaceae bacterium
AACGCAGAAGTGCCGCTGTCAGAGATGTTCGGCTTCTCAACCATCCTCCGCTCCTCTACACAGGGTAAGGCTGAATTCACGATGGAATTCGAGAAGTACGGCAAAGTTCCGAACAACGTTGCAGACGAACTTATCAAGACCTATGCCGAGAAGCGCAAGAGCGGTCAGGCAAAATAACTAGACGGAAGGAACGTAAGCTATGGGAAAACAGGAACTTTTTGAAAGCAGCCCCATCCGCGCATTCGATGCCGCCACGAACGGCGGCCTGAAGGCCGGTGAGCTCGGGCTGGTAACGGCAAAGAAAGGCTTGGGAAAGACATCCGTGCTGGTTCAGTTCGGCATGGATACGCTCCTGAATGGTCAGCAGCTTGTGCACGTCTCTTTTGACCAGCACAGTTCCAATGTCATCACGTGGTATGACGGCATCTTCACGGAAATTTCCAAGAAGAAGACCATCGCTGCGGACACAAAGGAACAGATTCTGCGCAACCGCACCATCCTGAACTTCAACCAGGACAACGTGAACCTTGAGAAGGTTGTTGCAACGCTCAACGCGCTCAAGGCCGGCGGCATTGCCGTTGCCGGTGTTGTGATTGACGGCGTGGACTTCTCAAAGGTGGACGAAAGCAGCATCGAGACCGTTGCCAGCTATGCAAAGGCAACAAAGGCAAAGGTGTGGATTTCTTCTACTGCAGAGGGTGATTCCCTTGAGGATTCAGCCCCCAAGGCTGTGCTGCCGTATTTCAATGCGGTCGTGCACCTGAGCTCAAAGGGTTCAACCACAATGCTGGACATCCTGAAGTTCGGAAAAGAGAAGAACGTGGCATCAACGCTCAAGCTTGATTCCAAGACACTCCTCATCACGAACAAATAAGCTTTCTGCTGTACAAGCTAAAAGTGCAGCATAAAGGCGCTCCCGGTGCAATCCGCCGGGGGCGTTTTTTTTATGGTTTGCAAGTCCGGGATTCAACATAAAAAAATGCGCGGAAGCGGGAAATTGAACGGTGCCGTCTTTGTAGTGCGCAGTGCTACAAGGGTAACGGATACTGTTGCCTAAACGGTGCCGGGCAATTTCCCGCTGGGAGCGCATTTTTTGTCTTATGTTGAACCATGGATTGCATGGGGCTTCTTCACTAAATGCATATAATAGTATATACTTGCATTGTTTGCGGCTGCCCGCGCGGCGCCGCAGCGTTACAGGAGTATACAAATGGCAGACACAATGCATCCTTTGAAGAAGAACCCTGCATGGAAGGGACGCCGCGGACCGGTGGTGCTGGTCATCATGGACGGCGTAGGCTATGGCAAGTATGAAGAAGGCGACGCCGTAAAGGCTTCCCGCATGAAGTACCTTGACTGGTTCACCGCAAACTGCCCGCACACAAAGCTTAAGGCACACGGAACCGCCGTCGGACTTCCCAGCGACGACGACATGGGCAACAGCGAAGTCGGACACAACGCAATGGGCTGCGGCCGCGTTTTTGCACAGGGCGCAAAGCTCGTAGGAGAATCCATCTCCAGCGGCAAGATGTTCAAGGATGCCACGTGGCAGAAGCTGGCACAGAACGTGCTCAGCAAAAACAGCACGCTTCACTTCATCGGACTGGTCTCTGACGGAAACGTACATGCACACATCGACCACCTGAAGGCAATGATCACCGAGGCAAACAAAGAGGGCATCAAGAAAATCCGCGTGCATGCACTGCTTGACGGCCGCGACGTTGACCCCACATCTGCGCTCAACTACATCACTCCCCTGGAGCAGTTCCTTGCAGGCTTTGCCGGCTGCGACTACCTGATTGCTTCCGGCGGCGGACGCATGTACATGACGATGGACAGATACAATGCAGACTGGAGCATGGTGCAGCGCGGCTGGTACGCACATGTGCTTGGCGAAGGCCGCCAGTTTGCAGGTGCAACGGAAGCCATCGAAACCTACCGCAAGGAAGTGCCGGGCCTGCTCGACCAGGACATGCATGAATTCGTCATCGCAAAAGACGGCAAGGCAGTGGGCACCATCAACGACGGCGACAGCGTGATTTACTTCAACTTCCGCGGCGACCGTGCACTTGAAATCACCAAGGCATTCGAAGCCGGGGCAGATTTTGACAAGTTCGACCGCAAGCGCGTTCCGGCAGTGGAATACGCAGGCATGATGGAATACGACGGCGACGCACACGTGCCCGCCCAGTACCTGGTGAACCCGCCGAGCATTGACCGCACAATGGGCGAATACCTGACGCAGACAGGCGTTAAGCTGCTGGCCATCTCCGAGACGCAGAAATACGGTCATGTTACCTACTTCTTCAACGGCAACAAGCAGGGCAAATTCGACGAAAAGCTTGAAGACTACGTGGAAGTTCCCAGCGACGTGGTGCCCTTTGAGCAGCGCCCGTGGATGAAGTGTGCGGAAATCACTGACAAAGTGATCGAAGCAATCAAGAGCGGCAAATACGACCACATCCGCCTGAACTTCCCGAACGGAGACATGGTTGGGCA
>CADCQA010000147.1 GCA_902803415.1 uncultured Spirochaetaceae bacterium
GTTAGCGGCACCGGCAACTGCACCGGCGGTCTTGTCGGCAACGCGAACGGTACCGGTTCAAGCATCCAGAACTGCACGGTGAACGCCACGGTGACGGGCAGCGGAAAGGTGGGCGGCCTTGTGGGCCTCAATTATGCTGCCACCATTACCGGATGCACGGTCACCGGTACCGTGGCCTATAATGGCCCGACGGTACAAGGGTATATAGGCGGCCTTGTCGGTGATGATAACACCAGCGGCACCACCAGTGGCAACACCTTCTCTGGTTGTGTGGATGCCCGGCAACTGCTGGTGACCGGTTCTAAATACGGCTATATTTGCGGCGATGGCCCCGGTTACAGTTCGAACACTTGGACAGGTGCAACGTTTCAATTGCCACCTTCGGCAAGTCTGAGTGTTGTCTTGGAGAACACCACCCCCTGACGTCCCGGCGCCTTTTGCGGGGCGGGAGCAACGAACTCGACCGGACAGCCCGCATGACTGCTGACGACCGCATAAAAAACAGCCCGGCTGGATTTTTCTCCGGCCGGGCTTTCTGTTTCCCCGGAAGTGCTCCGGGGCAGGGGGTGGTTCCCTCCCCTAAATTAAGAGGGATGCGGGGCACTCCCCGCAAAAATTGCTTTCCCGCTTACTTTGCTGCGTCGATGGGCTTCATCGACGTCATGTAGGCGCGGAGCTTCTTGCCCACGTCCTCAATCGGGTGGTTGCGGATTTCTTCGTTCACCTTGACCAGCACGGTGTTCGGCACGGAATTGGTCTTGCAGTCAAGCCCCTTGCCGATGTCCTGTGTGGTTACGCCCGCCATGAATTCCTTCTGCAAGAGCGGCACGCATGCGCGCGCAAAGAGGTAGCAGCCGTATTCTGCGGTGTCGGAGATGACTTTGTTCATCTCGTACAGGCGGCGGCGGTCAATCAGGTTTGCAATCAGCGGAACTTCGTGCAGGCTTTCGTAGTAGGCGCTTTCCGGCTTGATGCCTGCGCTTACCATCGTTTCGAATGCAAGTTCGCAGCCTGCTTCCACGAATGCTACCAGCAGGATGCCCTTGTCAAAGTATTCCTGCTCGCTGATTTCGTCGCTGGCTTCCGCCTCGGTCTCGAAGGGAATCTTTGCGTAGCTTTCGCGCCACTCGTGCAGGTCGTGGTCGTCGGCAGCCCAGTCCTTCATCATGGTTGAAGAGAATTTGCCGCTGATGATGTCGTCCATGTGCTTCTGGAAGAGCGGCGTCATTATCTTCTTGAGCTGCTTGCTCAGCTCGTGTGCGCGGATTTTTGCCGGGTTGGAAAGGCGGTCCAGCATGTTGGTGATGCCGCCCCACTTGAGTGCCTCGCTGATGACGTTCCAGCCGTGCATGAGCAGCTTGACGGCGTATCCCGGAGCAATGCCGCTCTGAACCATCTTGTCGTAGCTGAGGATGGTGCCGGCCTGCAGGAGTCCGCAGAGGATGGTCTGCTCGCCCATCAGGTCGCTCTTTACCTCGGCGATGAATGAAGATTCAAGCACGCCCGCAGTTTCGCCGCGTTCGGCACAGGCAAGTGCCTTTGCAAGCGCCATGCCGCGGCCTTCCGGGTCGTTCGCCGGGTGCACGGCAATCAGTTCCGGCACGCCGAAACCGCGCAGGTACTCGTTGCGCACTTCGGTTCCCGGTCCCTTGGGAGCCATCAGGAATACCGTGATGTCCGGGCGGATGAGTTCGCCCTCTTCAATCATGTTGAAGCCGTGGCTGTACCAGAGGGCAGCGCCTTTCTTCATATATTTCATCAGGTTTGCAACCACTTCGTGGTGCTGCTTGTCCGGCGTCAGGTTGCCCACCACGTCTGCCGTGGGGAGCAGCTCTTCGTAGGTGCCCACCTTAAAGCCGTTCTCGGTAGCGTTCTTCCATGACTGGCGCTTCTGCTCAATGGCTTCCTTGCGCAGGCAGTATGCAACGTCCATGCCGGAGTCGCGGAGGTTCAGGCCCTGGTTCAGACCCTGTGCGCCGCAGCCCACAATGACGATTTTCTTGCCCTGCAGAGCCTTGGTGCCGTCCTTGAATTCCTCACGTGCCATCTGGCGGCAGTGACCGAGCTCCTGGCGTGCCACGCGCCACGGAATTTTGTTGAAGTAGTTTTCACCCATTTGATTGTCTCCTGAATGCGGGCATCATACCTTCCCGCTCTGGTAAGCAGTATAGCATCTTAGCGTTGTTGCGTAAAGTGAAATGTTTTCAATA
>CADCQA010000148.1 GCA_902803415.1 uncultured Spirochaetaceae bacterium
GAGGACGCAAGCAAGGGCATTGCCGCAAAGACCGCCGGAGCCGTGGAGTTCATGGTAAAGCCCAAGGTCAACGAGTACGGCAAGTCATTCTTTGATGAGCTTGAGGAACGCCTGTCGGCTATTGTGTCTGCCTCGCCGCAGCCTGCCCATGCAGAACGGGGCAGCAGGAACCGGCCGTTCCGCGATTACCGCGTCCTGTGCATCGGGGCGTCCACGGGCGGCCCCACCGCTGTTGCGGAAGTACTGAAGGGACTGGGGCGGAATTTTCCCCTGCCCATCCTGTATGCGCAGCACGTTGAAATCGGCGCTGACCGGAACCTTGCGGACTGGCTGAACAGCAACTGCGATAACCTGACGGTGCGGCTTGCCCGGGACGGCGAAGAAGCACTGCCCGGCACGGTGTACATGGCACCGGCAGACAGGCATCTGCTTGTGGACTTCGTAAAGGGGAATTCCCATCCGGTGCTGCGGATTTCCGACGATCCGCCGGAGCGCTTTCTGCGTCCCGCCGTAAACATGCTCTTCAGGAGCGCAGCACGGCTTTACGGAAAGGCGTGCCTTGCCGTACTGCTGACGGGCATGGGCCGCGATGGAGCGGAAGGCTGCAAGCTTATCCGTGACAGCGGCGGCTGGACGCTCGTGGAAGACCGTTCCACCTGCGCCGTGTTCGGCATGCCGGCGGCAGCAATAGAAGTCGGCGGTGCATGCGAGGTGTATCCCCGCGGCGAGATTGCCGGAAGAATTCTGGAACTGGCAAGAAGCAAAGGCTTACAGGAGCTTGATATATGATAATAAGCGACGAAGGCCTTGAAATGATAATCAAGCTCATCACGACGACGACGGGCATTATTCCCCGCTCAAGCCATCGGGAAGGTATCCGCAGTTACCTGTCCGACAAGCTGGATGCGCTTGGGCTTGCGTCTGTGAAGGCATACAGTGACAAGCTCCGGCGGGATAAGTCCCTCCTGATGGAACTGATAAACGAGAGCACCGTTAACGAAACCTACTTCTTCCGGGAAGAAAAGCAGTTCGCCTTTGTGCGCACCCACATTCTTTCCACCTGGGCTGCACGGCACGGCAGCCAGCCCATCAAGATCTGGAGCGCGGCATGCTCGTACGGTGAAGAAGCATATTCGCTTGCCCTGCTGGCAAAGGACTGCGGCATACGCGCACACATCACGGCAAGCGATATAAACACGACTGTGCTGGGACACTGCGCGGCGGGGGTTTTCAACGCCTCTTCCATGCGGGGCGGGGACGGGGTGGCCTTCCAGAACCTCCTGCTTCCCTACAAGACGGCCAATGCGAAGATTGCGTTCAGTGACGAGATTCGCAGTTACATAACAACGCGGCAGATAAACCTTGCGGAGATGGACAACCCGGCATCAGAAGGAATCCTCCCCAAGATGCAGGATGTCGTGTTCATCAGGAATGTATTCATCTATTTCAGCCAGGAGCTGCGCGCCAGAATTCTCAAGGTGATTGCAGACAAGTGCATGGGTGAAGACAGCATCCTGTTCGTCTCCATGAGCGAGATTGCCCAGATAGACAAAAGCATCATGCCGGAGTCTCTGGAAAAGGTCGCCGATGGAAACGTATTTTACTTTAAGAAGAAGAAGACGGAGGTTTAGGAGATGGCGAAAGTTTCATCTGACATTACCGAAAGTTTCCTTTCAGAGGTTTCGGAGCTGCTGGAGGAATCGCGCAAGGATGTGCTGGCCCTCAAGTCAGACCCCAAGGACACGGATACGCTCAGCAGGCTGCTGCGCAACCTGCATACCATAAAAGGCAACTCACGCATGCTCGGTTACTCAACGATAGAGAAACTGGCACACGCCGTCGAAGACATCTACAAGGGCGTGAAGGACGGACAGGTTAAGAACAGCGACCGCCTTGTACGCCTTGTCTTCTTTGTGGCGGACAAAATTGCCGAGTGCATCGCCAGCGTACGGAAGAAGAATACCGACGAAATGAACGTTGACCTCTACCTGCAGTCCTGCGACAAACTGGCTGCAGGCGAACTGGTGGACATAGATTCCATTGCCGAGCAGATCCGCCGTGAAAAAGAAGAAAAATTCATGAACGGCGAAGAGGAAGAGGACGAGGACGAACAGCAGGTTTCTGACATCCAGTCCATCCGCATCAAGCTCAGCAGAATCAACGAGATAATCAGCTCGTTCGACACGATGATTACGCGCGAGTTCCGCTTAAAGCATCAGCTTGACCAGCTGCGCATCATCGAAGAAGAAACGGACAACCACGAGCTTTCCAAAATCCGCAAGCAGTTCGAATCGGACATATTTGCACTGGAAACTTCGATATTCAGCGTGCAGAGTCAGGTCTTTGACCTGCGCATGCTGCCCATCAGCATTGTCCTGCGTCCCTTTGAGAATACGATTCTGCTGGAGGCAATGCAGCTGGGCAAGTCCGTCCGCGCAAACATCCCCGAAACCGAAGTCGCAATCGACAAGGTGATTCTGGAGCAGCTGAACGACATCCTGATGCACCTGGTCCGCAACGCGCTTGACCACGGCATTGAGCCGCCGGAAGAACGCAAGGCAGCCGGCAAGGATGAGCAGGGAACCATTTCGATTACCTGTAAGCGCGAAACCAAACACATTGAGCTGACCGTCAGCGACGACGGCCGCGGCATCGACTTTGAAAAAATCCGCGCAAAGGCATCCAAGCTGTATGTGGAGCGCGCGGACGAAATCAAGGACATGGGCGAAAAGGAGCTGTCTCAGTTCCTGTTCATGTCGGGCTTCTCTACCAAGGAAAAGGTAACGGAGCTTTCCGGGCGCGGCGTGGGCCTGGATGTTGTGTGGACAAACGTTGAAAAGATAAAGGGCCGCGTCAGGCTGGAGAGCACCTTTGGCAAGGGCACGTCCTTTATCCTGCACTTCCCGCTGTCACTTTCTACGCTGCAGGGTCTGTTCGTCATGTCCAACCAGGACAAATTTCTTATTCCCTCGCAGCACATCGTGGACGTCATCTACCGCAAGAAGAGCGAATACGTTCCCCTGCAGAACCAGACCTACATCAAGTTCGAAGGGCAGCTGGTTCCGGTCTTCTCGCTGTCCACGCTGTTTAAGGACCACAAGGGCGGCGTGATTTCGGATGCAGATTCCATCCTCATCGCCGAATACATGGAGCAGCGCATCGGCATTGTGGTGGAGCAGGTGCAGCAGTACGTGTCGCTCGTCGTCAAGCCGCTGCCGCCCGCATTCAGGAACTTTACGATTCTGCAGGGCATTGTCTTTGACGAACACTACGACATTGTGCCGATTCTGCACGTGCCGGAAATCCTCAAGAAGTTCAAGTCACTGCGCGGCTACGACATCAAAAAGTACGAGGCAGCCACCAAGCCGCGCACCATCCGCGTGCTGGTCGTTGACGATTCCGACACGACCCGGCAGATTGAGAAGTCTATCCTTGAAGGCGGCGGCTTCTCGGTTGACACTGCGGTTGACGGCATCGACGGTCTGGAGAAGCTCAAGGCAAAGCAGTACGACATCATCGTCAGCGACAAGGACATGCCGCGCATGAACGGTCTTGTCCTGCTGGACAATCTGCGCCGCATGGAAAAGTATGCAACGGTGCCGGTTATCGTTGTGTCTGCCGACCAGAGCCCGGAGGTGCTGAGTCAGTTCGAAAAGGCCGGGGTAAGCAAGTTTATTGCCAAGGGCGACTTCAAGCGCGGCAACCTCATCAATGCGGTAAAGGAGTTAGTAAATGAGTAAGAAAATTCTTGTGCTTGAAACATCCGTCACGCTCCAGAAGCTGTTCACAACGACGCTCAGCGATGAGCACACCGTGCAGTTCATCGGCGACGGAAAGGATGCCCTTTACCGGCTCTTTGAATTCGTACCCGACCTCTTCCTGCTGAACGCAGACTATGATGAACCGCGCAGCTTTGATCTGGTGCGCGTCATCCGCTCCATACCCTGCTTCAAGGGCCTGTCCATCGGCATGTACACAACCGGCCCCTTCCCCTTTGACGAAGCACAGGCAAAGGGCTGCGGCGCAAACAATTTTGTCCGCATCGACCAGAAGACGATGGCCCTGAACATAGAGGAGCTGGCGCAGATGCCGGCTTCGCGGCTGGACAAGCTGGAGCTTACCCAGGCTCGCAAAGAGCTGGACGACGGCAGGCTTTTCCAGAATGCGCTGGGACTGCTCAAGGACGGCTCTCTTAAAAACGTCGTGCTGGAAAAAATCATCGAGATGTCCAACTCGATGGAATCCGTGCAGGAAATCGTGAGTGACTTCCTTTCGCTTGTCGTGTCAATCTGCGAGGTTCCGGCGGCAGGGCTTTTCATCGTAGAGAACGACGGCCCGCACGGTTACTACGTGGCAGCATCCGGCATGGGCGAGCGGGAACTGGGCGACTTTCTGAAAGTCTGCGCCGCGGACTTTGAAAAAGTCATGGGTGACTACAACATATCCAAGCTGGTACCCCAGAAGCTGGAGTGCCGCCAGAACATAGACAGCTTCTTCTCTAAGGACGTGCAGCTTTCGTCATATTCCAACGGCGAACTGCGTTCCTTTGACGGAAAGGAATGCTTCGGTACGGTGCACATCGTTTCCGGCGGCAACTTTACCAAGGACAAAACCGACCTGTTCAACTACAGCATAAAGGAATCCGGCGTTCTCTTTGACAAAATGCTGATTGTGGAAAAGAAGATTTTCTTTGAACGGAGAATCCGCAAGGCATTCAGCCGCTTTGTTCCGGAGCAGATTATCGACGAGCTGGTGTCCAACTCCGATGCAAGCGAAAAGGTGAGCGTGGGCGAAAAGCGCGCGGTTGCCATTCTCTTCTCTGACATCCGCTCCTTTACCAGCATAAGCGAACTGAACCGGCCGGAAACAATGGTTTCCTTCCTGAACCGCTACTTCACCGCGATGGTGAACGTGATAAAGAAACACGGCGGCACAATTGACAAGTTCATCGGCGACGCAATCATGGC
>CADCQA010000149.1 GCA_902803415.1 uncultured Spirochaetaceae bacterium
CCTTCCCTCTGCTGTCAAATAGCGTGCCTGCTTGCTGCAGGTGAGGATGACTATATCATCCCGGTGTTTTTTTGTCAACACCTTTTTCTTTTTTTTTCGCATTTTTTTTATTTTTTTTCTTTACGCCTCGGTGGAGGGGCTTGTTTTCTTCGCGGCAGGCTTTTTTGCTGCGGAAGAAGACGACTTTTTCTTTGTACCCGTTCCGGAACTTTTCTTTGCCGCAGGCTTCTTTGCACTTTCCTTTTCTTCCGGCTCTTTTGCAGCCTTGGCACGGGAAGTCTTTGCAGCCTTTTCCGCAGCCGGCTTGGCATTGCCGTTCAGCTTCTTGATGTCTTTCTCAAGCTGGGCGATTGCGGCAAGTATCTCGGTAAGATCCTCATCGGAGGCTTCAACAGAAGCAGTCTTGGAAGACAGCTTTTCGTACACAGCCTTACCCAGTTTGACAAACGCCCGGTCTTCCTTGGCCTTGAGCTTGGTAAGCTCGATACGCTGCACGGACTTATCCCCGAAATCGCTTAAAGCCTTTCCTGCTGACTTAAGCCCCTTCTGGGATGCGGCAACACCGATATCGATGTAGGACATTATTTTTTCCCGGACATCACTGCTCTTCTTTTCATCTTTTTCGCCCATACAGGCCTCCTTCCGCGGGCACTCCCCCGCAAAAATAAACCTGTCCGGAAACTACGCTTCCGCTCAGGTTCAATACAGAGCCGGTTCCAAAAAGTCAGGACATCCGGAACAGGCTCCATAGAGGGAGTTTCAAAAGTCGGACGAGTTTTGAAACTCCTTCCAAATTCACCTCAAAAACCGCAATGAAATGAGGTTTTTGAAAATGATTCCATCGTTTTACTATAAATCCATTTCCGTCAAAATGCAAATTTTTTCTGCACCGGAGCTGCAGCGCGGCAACAAAACGCAGCCCGCGGCATTCACTCAGGGATTCAGCCGGAATTCGCCGTAATCGTCGACAACCTGCGTCCGCACGCCGCTCATCGGGCGCCACGTGATGGAGAAGCTGAAATAGGGATCGTAACTGTAATAAGATGCTCCGTCCGGCTTAGTGACAACCTTGGGCTGGAACATGAAGCTGGACACCAGATCCCAGTCGCAGAGGTTGTGCCGCACCGAAACCTTGAGGTTCTTCAGCTTGAAGCCCGAATGCTTGCGGGTTTCAAGCGAAGTGTCCCAGAATGCAAAGGAATCCATGAGGTCGACAAAAGGATTCTGCTCGCCGCCAATGACATCGCCGTAGCCTGCCGCCCGCTGCACATAGCGGAATATGACGGAATTGCGCGATTCCGAGCTGAAGGTGATGTCGAGGAACTCATGAATTCTGAACGTGAGGGACGGCATGAACACAAAGTAGCTGTTCTCCGGGCGGATAAAGTCGTAGACCAGGCTTGTGTCGAGTCCCGGCGCCCACGTAATGCGGTTCTTCCAGTAGCGGAAGGTTTTCCGGGGTGAGGCATAGGCAATGCTCAGCGAGTACGGCTGGAATTCCTGCTTTTCCTTACGCACCCAGCCTTTTCCCGGCGTAAAATCGTAGCCGTACGTGTACTGCATGGTGTAGCCCAGCTGGAATCCCATGTGGGAAAGGGCCAGCTTAAGGGAATCTGGGTGCGGCTCCGGTTCCCCCGAAAGGTTGTAGTTAAAGGATTCTGTGAATGTGGTGCCGAAGGGCAGCTTCACCGAGGCAGACTGCTGGAAAGGCTCGTCCTTCCAGATATCGCTGTCCCCTTCCTGCTTGACGCCCATAGAGAAATTCAGGTCAACATAGGGGAAGCTGAGGTTCAGGGTTTCCGTGTACTCAGCGTCCCTGGGGGGAAGCACGGCGGAAACGGTCAGTTTCTGAGAGAAATGTTCGGACTCCCGCGCCGCGATGGTGGCGCTGAGCACATTCGTCGTAACGGTTTCATCATCGGTCAGGTCGGCCGTCAGGTAATCCCAGCGGGGATTGTCCGCGTCGCCGATGAATTTGGTGCGAAGCACGCGGACGGTAGAATCCCACGCAAGGTTCGACTCGCCGAACACCGGATCAAGCAGGAAGGGCCGGATGACGATAGAATTCACCCCGGTCAGATCAAGCTTGCGCGAATCATAGTCAGAGACAACAACAGAGTCGCGGGAAGCCTTGTTCGTGTAACCGTCAAGGTTGGGATGATCCTGCAGCAGCGGGTTGAAATTCAGGCTGTTGCTCACCGTAAGGAAACGGCTCCGGTACGTAAGCTTGCTGTCCAGTGAAAGCGGGGCCTGCAGCTGGTAGTATGAGGAATACATGTGATCCCACCTGAAGTCACTGCTCCGGGAAAGATCATGGGAATCATACGAAATCTGCGAAACATACTGCGGCCGCAGCGAATAGCCGAGGCGGTACGTTATGCCCTCAAGCTGCACGGCGGCGGGCACCGGCACCACATCAAGGTCGGGAAGATCCGACGGAGAGAACACGCCGTCACTGGCAATGGCATTGCTTTCCTTGCTTTCCTTTTCAGCATCCGAATCTTTTGCGGCAGACGCGGCGGGGTCAAGCTCCGGAGGCACGGTAAGTCCTTCGATTCCGGGCAGCGCGGAGGTTCCGGCAGCGGCGGCGGGGGTCTTGCGCGGGTATTCGTACAGCGTGCCGGCAATTTCCGCGGAAAAACGCAGCGGCGTCACCTGCGACGGATAGAAGAACATGCGTTCCGGCGTGAACTCACGCCAGTCCCGGGGCTTTGCGTAGAAGCCCCCGTCTTCGCGCTGCTTGGAACTGAAAAGCACCGACGCGGAAAGCTCACGGAGCGAAAGCACCGAAAGCCAGGGACCGAGCACATCTTCAACAGGCGCAGAATACGACAGCTTTGCATCCCAGCTGAACGAAGATACCTTGCTCTGGCTCTTGTCCGTAAAGATATCTTCATCCTTGACCTCCGGGGAGCTGGTCAGGAAACCAATCCAGTCCATGTATTCCCTGCGCTGGTCAAAGTCGTTGATGAAATAGGGGTCGGAGTACACGGGCGCCGAGACAGAAAGATTGAACGGCTCATCAACAGTAAGCGAAAGCCCCGCACCAAAACGGAACGGCACATCCAGGCCCAGGAAGCTGCCGGAATCATAGTACTGCAGTCCGTCGGATGCATAGGCAGAAAAGTGTTCGTCCTGATAATAGACGGTATTACTGAATCCAAGCTTAAGAAAACCCGCGATATCGGGGAAATACTTACCGGATGTATAGGCGCCGTCCAGCCCCACCATGCCGCCGAAATTGCCATAGTAATCGAGCATGAACTTCAGGTAGTCATCCGTACTGCCGGTATAGGCGCTGTCAAGGTTATGCAGGACAAGCCCTTCGCGGCGCTGCTCGTGCAGGACGGTCGGGCGCATAAAGCTGTACATGCCGCCCTCGCGGACAAGTTCCTCTTTGTCATCCGAAGCGGGAGGATCGTAGGCGGAAAGCGGCTTGCGCCCCAGGATATAGGTGGTGGTCTGAAAATAGTAACCCTTGCGGGAATCGTAACCGAAGACAGGATTGAAGACAACCTCATCTTTGGGATAGTAGAACGCGGGAATGTACACCAGCGGCACATGCCCCACGTAGAGCACTGCATTCACAAAAGCGAATTCCCCGCCGGGCAGCAGCCAGATGCGCGACGCCCTGATAGACCAGTGCGGGTCGGGATCATCGCAGAAGGTGAGTTTTGCGTTCTTAAAGGCAATGGTGCCCGAAGCATCCCGGCCGAACACCTTTGAGGAAACGCTCAGCATGGAGTCCGCCGGAAAATCGGGATTGCCGCCCGCCATCTGGACAACGCGGGAATTGTCGAAAATACCCTCCAGCGTGCTTGTATTCAAAAGGAGTGTCTCTGCGCTAATTTCCTGCCCGGCGCCTTCACCCCCGGACTGTACAAGGCGGACGCCGCCCTGCGCAAAAAGCATGTTCGTCCGGCGGTCGTATTTTATGGTAGAGGCAGTAATGGTGTTTTCAACTTCACCGCGCACAACGGACACAGAGACCGCGCCAGTCATCACCATGATTTCGTTACCGCTTTCCTTGTCCTTGCGGTATTCAGTGTGCTGGGCATTATTTACGCGGACAACAGTACCTTCACCTTCCTGCGCAAAAGAGGGAATTCCCAGCAGGAGGCAGCAGGCGGCAAGCGCAGCACGCAAGAGGACATGGAGCTTCACGAAAGACGCAGTTCTGTTCAACGTACACCCGGCTGAAGGGGCTGGGAGAGCACTGCGTCCCGTCAGGACTGTACGCGCCCCCGCTCCTTCTCACGGGCAAGCAGCTCCCCTACGAACCTGCCCGTATAGCTTTTTTCGTTCAGGGACACCTCTTCCGGCGTCCCTGTTGCCACCACCCTGCCCCCATTATACCCACCTTCGGGTCCTAAATCAATAATGTAATCGGCCTGACAGATAACATCAAGGTTATGCTCAATCATCACCACGGTATTTCCCTTGTCAACAAGCCGCTGGATGACTTCCATAAGCTGCTTTATGTCCACAAAATGCAGGCCCGTCGTCGGTTCGTCAAGAATGTAGAGCGTCCTGCCGGTAGAGGGGCGGGAAAGCTCCGCCGCCAGCTTGACGCGCTGGGCCTCACCGCCGGACAGCGTAAGCGCGTTCTGCCCCAGCTGAATGTAGCCGAGCCCCACGGACTTAAGCGTTTCCAGCTTGCGCGCAATGTGCGGAATGCCGGAGAAAAAGCCGCAGGCCTCCTCGATCGTCATATCGAGCACATCGGAAATGGATTTTCCCTTGTAGCACACATCCAGCGTCTCCTGGTTGAAACGCTTGCCGTGGCAGACATCACACTGAATGAACACGTCGGGCAGAAAATTCATCTCTATGGTAATAGTTCCCGCGCCCTGGCAGTTTTCGCAGCGCCCGCCCTTCACATTGAAGCTGAAGCGGCCGTTCTTGTAACCGCGGGCCTTTGCTTCCGGCAGGGAGGCAAACAGTTCCCTGATGCGGTCAAAGACCCCGATATAGGTGACGGGATTTGAGCGCGGGGTTCTGCCGATGGGGCTCTGGTCAATGCTTATTACCTTGTCAATGTGCTCCAGCCCGGTGACGGATTTATAGGCACCCGCAGGATAATCCGTCCCCATGATTTTGTTGCTTGCCGCCGGATAGAAGACATCGTTGAGCAGCGTAGACTTGCCGCTGCCGGAAACCCCGGTGATGCAGGTAAACGTGCCGAGCGGGATTTCCACGCTGATATCTTTCAGGTTATGCTCAGAAACGCCTTTTATGCAGATTGCATGCCCGGAACCGGTGCGCCGCACCTCTGGAACCGCCATGCGGATTTTTCCCGCAAGGTACTGCCCGGTAACGCTCTCTTCCACGGCCATCACCTGCTGCGGCGTACCAGCTGCCATGACCCTGCCGCCGTGCACGCCCGCACCCGGCCCCATGTCGATGAGCCAGTCGGCAGTACGCAGGGTCTGCTCGTCATGCTCTACCACGATGACCGTATTGCCAATGTCGCGCAGGGAAGTAAGGGAATCTATAAGCCGCTGGTTGTCCCGCTGGTGCAGGCCGATGGAAGGTTCGTCCAGCACGTACATGACCCCGGTAAGCGCGCTGCCAATCTGCGTGGACAGGCGGATGCGCTGGGCCTCACCGCCGGACAGCGTTGCTGCGGAGCGCTCAAGCGTCAGATATTCCAGCCCCACGTTCTTCAGGAACAAAAGCCGTGAACGGATTTCCTTCAATATCTGGGCAGCAATTTTCTGCTCCGTGGCAGGAAGTTCCAGCCCGTCAAAGAATTCAATAGTCTGCAGGACGGACAGCTCCGTCAAATCCCAGATGTTCTTGCCGCCAACCGTCACGCAGAGTGCTTCCGGACGCAGACGCCTGCCGTGGCAGGAAGCGCACTCCTTGTGGGACATAAAGCGCTCCAGCGACTGGCGGGCGTTGTCGCCCCAGGCCTCGGCATAGCGGCGGCGCAGGTCGGCCAGCACCCCCGGCCACGGGCGGTTATACGTGCTGTGCCCTTCCCCGCTCTGCTTTTCGTAAACCCAATGAATGTTCTGGGTACCGCTGCCGTTCCACAGAAAATCCGACTGCTTTTTGTTCAGCTTCGAAAGCGGCGTTGCCAGCGAAAAGCCTGCGGCCTCTGCAACAGCGCCGAACATCGCCCGGTTCCACGCTGTATCCGGATTGTACGGGGCAAGCCCCCCTTCATCAAAGGAAAGCGAACTGTCCGGCACAATCAGGTTGCGGTCGTACTCCATTTTCTCGCCCAGCCCCGTGCAGTCCGGGCAGGCACCATAGGGATTGTTGAAGGAAAAAAGCCGCGGCTGCAGCTCCGGAATGGAAATGCCGCAGTCCGGGCAGGCATTCTTCTGGGAAAAAAAGACTTCCTCTTCGATATAGTCTGCATCGCGGTCATAGGGAGTACCCCGTGCATCAAGCCCGGCAGTTACCTCGCGCCACGCTTCATCAGTCCGGTTTACGCGCCGGAGCACAATAAGTATGCCGTTCGCGCTCTTGAGCACCGTTTCCACGGAATCTGCAAGGCGCTTGCGGATTCCCTCTTTCAGCACAATGCGGTCAACAACGATTTCGATTGTATGCTTCTTCTGCTTGTCCAGCTTGACCGAATCATCCAGCTCCACCATCAGCCCGTCGATGCGCGCGCGCACA
>CADCQA010000150.1 GCA_902803415.1 uncultured Spirochaetaceae bacterium
GAACACGACAAAGCTGGGGGCGGGAACCTTCACCAGTCGGGAACCGAACAGGTCCTCGCCACGTTCAGACAGATTCATCTGATACAATTGCGCAAAGTACATGAGCCCCCGCAGTGGCATATTTGGGTTGAAGCTGGACTGCTGCTCGTACAAGTTCATTTGGCTCCCAATCAAGAATGAAATGTCATTCTTCATCGTAATGTAGATGACATTTTCAATCGTTGTGAGCGTTAGTGCGTCCGGGTCGGTATAGCTCGTGTTGTTCAGCGCATTGTATAAATCCAGCCGCCAGCGTTTGCTTTCTTCGGTATTGCGCCCGAAAATTGCCTTGAACAGCCGGTCCTTGTATTCGCGCTTGGGCTTTGACAGGGGCAAGGTACCGGCATCCAGTTCTGCTTGCTTTGAATCAGTCATGTATTTGACCTCCTTACCCTATAGACTTGTTGCGTTTATGCATTTTTTGGCAGTTTTTTGAAGAAAATATAAATTTTTTTGTTTTCGACTGAATCTCCCTTGCGCGCAACCATCCGCATTGACATATAGTGCAGTTTTATGATAAACTGTTCCACACAATCTGTATGTATTAGAGGAGTTCCCAATGTCAGGACATAGCAAATGGTCAACCATCAAACATGCGAAGGGTATTGCTGATGCCAAGCGCGGACAGCTGTTCACCAAGTTTATAAAAGAAATTTCCATCGCGGCAAAGATGGGCGGCGGTGACGTCAATGCAAACCCCCGTCTCCGCACCGCAGTCCTCAAGGCTCGTGCCGCTTCCATGCCGAAGGACAACATTGAACGTGCAATCAAGAAGGGTACCGGTGAACTCGGCGCCGTTTCCTACGAAGAACTGGTTTACGAAGGCTATGCACCGGGCGGAGTTGCCGTGCTGGTGGAAGTCCTCACCGATAACAAGAACCGCGCTGCTGCAAACGTCCGCAATTTCTTCACCAAGAACGGCGGCAACCTCGGTACAACCGGCTCTGTGAGCCGCATGTTCGACCGCAAGGGTGTTATCGAGTACGATGCAGAGAAGGTAAACGAAGATGAGCTGATGGAAGTTGCTCTTGAGGCCGGTGCCGATGATATCGTGAATGAAGACGGCATCATTACCGTTACCACAGATCCCGCTTCTTTCGACAAGGTGCTTGAAGCGCTCCAGAAGAAAGAATATGAATCACTTTCTGCATCAGTTTCCATGGTTCCGCAGGCATACACCGCTGTTGACATGGACACTGCAAAGAAGGTGCAGAAGCTTATCAACAAGCTTGAAGAAGATGAAGACGTCCAGAATGTCTACACAACAGTGGAATATCCGGACGACTTTGATCCGGATGCAGAGTAAGGACTGAAAGCGCTGCAAGTGCAAGAGGGGCATGTGTCCCTTCCTGCTGCGGCTGATTTTCCTTCTGCCTGTGTTCCGGCACAGGCTCTTCCCCTGCGGCTCAGCTTTTACTGATGCCCGGCAGGGGTATTTTTTTGTAGGGTACCATGGAGAAGAACAGAAGGGTGATAGGCATTGACCCCGGCCTTGCGCATACCGGCTTCGGTGTTGTTGATGCCGCCGGGGGACGGCTCCGGCTGGTAAGCTACGGTGTCATCGAGACATCCGCCAGCGAAGACCATTCGCTCCGCCTGCTTACCGTGTATAACCGCCTGCTCGCCGTGCTCGATGAATTCCGCCCGGACGAGGCGGAAATGGAAACCCTGTATTTTTCCCGCAATGTAACAAGCGCGCTTGCCGTTGCGGAGGCAAAAGGCGTGGTAACGCTCTGTCTTGCGCAGCAGGCGGTGCCGCTTTCCCTGTATTCGCCGAACCAGATAAAGGCGGCTGTGACCGGTTCGGCTTCGGCAGACAAGGACACGGTGGAGCAGTGCGTAAAACTTCTGCTGCACTTAAAGGAAGCTCCCCGCCCGGACCATGCCGCCGATGCGCTTGCCGGTGCCATAACGCATATTCATGCAACAGGCTGCCGGTTCTGAAAAAGCATTTGACAGTGCACTAATCTTGCACCATAATTATACTTTAGACGTATGGAAGAAAAGAATATTCAAGATAAGAGCTCAGCCCAGAAACGGGGCTTTCTGGCGTTCCTTGCCGATTTTCTGTTCGGCGCAGCGTGGGACAGCCAGCGTGCAGCCCTCAAAAAAGAGTACAAGCAGCTTGTAAGGGCAACGTGCAACTACTATAACTTCCGCAAGAACATGGTGAATGCCGATTTTGCGGCACTCCTGTACAAGGTGTACGAAACGGTTTTCCCGCTGCGGAAATTTTTCCTGTCGAATAACGATGCTGCCAGCTATGTCCCCGTGACGGTCAGCAACTTTTTGAGCGCGGAACAGCAGGAGATGCTGGAGCAGTTTTCGGATGAGCGTCTTTCTGATTCGCTGGGCGGTTCCGTCTTTGATGCCGTCAAGGAACGCGTGACGGGCATGTTCGACGAATTTAAGGAAAGCTTTCAGCCGGAGCAGCATATCCTTATAAATAACGTCTACAACGCGGTGATGGAACTCAAGCAGTTCTGCACGGTTGATTATTATGCCATACTGCGGGTCTTTGCACCCTCGCTGCCGGAAGGTTCGTTCCCGGCGCAGGTGCAGTTCAGCCCTGTCTACCGGGAATCCGTTGCCCAGCAGCTTGCAGACTTCATTTCTGCGCTGTATTCCGTGCTGCAGGTGCCGGACTGGAAGGAACCCTTTGCGCTGATCGGGAAGCTTCCCGGCAGCAAGTCGCTGAATGCCGACAAATACACGCAGCTTTTTGCGCAGCTCCGCCAGCTCCAGCAGAAGAATGTGTTTGTGTCGTTCGGGCGGCTTGTGCTGCATGACGCATCCTATGAGCCGCAGCTTTTTCCGCCGGAAGACGGCATTGTTAATTCCTACCTGGATTCGCTGTGGGACACCGTTTCCGCCAGCCTGGATAAACTGTACGGGCAGCACCGCCAGGAACAGCAGCAGCTGCTTGCGGCAAAGCTCTTTGACGGCAACAAGGATGTGGCGCCGCCGCAGAATTACTCGGCTGCAGTGTCTTCCCGCTACACGGCGGAGGGGCTTCCCGGCTTTACCCGCTGCACGGAATTCTTCCATGTTCATGCCTTTGTTGAGCTCTATGCCAAGACGGAAATCGCGCGCTTTATGAAAGTTTTTGCTGTACGTGCGGTTTCCCCGGAAAAGGATTTTGTGTCGCAGCTGGCGCTTGGCTTCCATGATCTTCTGGAGAAGGATGCGCTGCTGGTCAAGACCGAACTGCAGCTTTCACCGAAATTTCAGCAGGGCTACAAGCTTTCCGTTCTGTTCCAGAATATTGCCAGCGACCGGACTGCCGAGGTGCAGCTCCGTTCCGCGCTCAAAACCATTGATTCTACCTTTGTGACTCTTGTTGAAGAGCAGCAGGGGCGTCTCTGCAAGTTCGAGGACTATTTCCGCGCGCTGTATGACGACCGGGTAAGCGGTGCGTCGCAGCTGATTGAGAACTGGGACGAGCTGGATAATTTCTTCAAGAAGCCGGTGGAGGACTGCCTGAGCAGCATTTATTCCTGCCTGCATGATTTTGCCCTGCTGGTGGACTGTTACAACTGAATGTTTTCTGCTATACTTGCCAGCGATGTTCAACAGTCTTAGCGGTACAATCACAGGAAAATTTCCTCAGAAAATCTATCTGGACACGCACGGCATAGAATGGGATATTACCGTGCCGGACAGTGCGCTGGATGCCTTTCCCCCGGTGGGCGGGACGGGCAGAGTGTACACTTGGCTGCAGCACACCGACATGCTGATGACGCTGTACGGTTTTGCAAGCGAGGCTGACCGTTCCCTTTTTTTTGACCTGCTGAAAGTTGACGGTATCGGGCCAAAGGCTGCGCTCAAAATTATGGGCAGTATATCGTCTGCGGCACTGGCAAAAATCCTTGACAGCGGCGACCTTGCCGCCCTGCAGAAAGTTCCCGGCGTGGGCAAAAAGACTGCGGCAAAAATGCTGCTGCAGCTGAAAGGCAAGCTTTCCATGGACGGAGATGGCGGCAGTACGGCATCCCGCCCGGCGGCAGCGCAGCCGTATGCAGATGTGGTGACAGCCCTTGTAGAGATGGGGCATGAGCGCCGTGCCGCCGAGCAGGTGGTTTCCGATGTTGCCGCTGCCCTTGAGTCCGATGCATCCTTTGCGGGACAGGCCCAGGCTGCTAAAGAAGATGTCCTGTTCCGCCGTGCGCTTGTGGAGCTTGCCCGATGAACAAAAGCGTGAACAGCAAAAGCCGCTATTCCCGCGGGCATGCGGCAAAGGATGATACCGCTGACGAAATGAACATTGTTGCCCAGCTTGCCTCGCAGGCGGCTCAGGAGGGGGGCGTGCCGGGCGGCGGCAGAACCCGCATCGTGCGCGCCGGAGATGCGGAGCAGGGCATGCATATTGTGCGGGCGGACGAGGTTTCCCCCGATGATGTGCAGGAAAACAAGCTGCGCCCGGCCTCTCTTTCTGAATTCCTGGGGCAGAGCACCATCAAGGAAAATCTTTCCATATTCATTGCGGCGGCAAAGGAACGGCAGGAAGCGCTGGATCATCTTTTTCTGATAGGGCCGCCGGGTTTGGGCAAGACGACGCTGGCGCAGATTACGGCGCATGAACTTGGTGCCGACTTTAAGGTAACCAGCGCTCCGGCGCTTGACAAACCGAAGGACCTTGCGGGAATCCTTTCTACCATCACTCCCCGGACGGTGTTCTTCATCGATGAAATTCACCGTCTGAAACCGGCCATCGAAGAGATGCTCTACATTGCGATGGAGGATTTTGAGCTTGACTGGGTGATAGGGCAGGGGGCTGCCGCGCGCACGGTCCGCATACCGATACCGCATTTTACCCTGGTCGGTGCAACGACCAAAGCCGGAATGGTAAGCTCGCCCCTTATCAGCCGTTTCGGCATTATCCAGCGCTTTAATTTCTACACGCAGGAGGAACTGATGCAGATTGTCCGCCGTTCCGCCGCGATTCTGAACGTGTGTGTGGATGATGACGCTGCCGCGCTCATGGCGGACTGCTCGCGGGGAACGCCGCGCGTGGTGAACCGTGTGCTCCGCCGCATGAGGGATTTTGCCCAGGCGGAACGGAGCCCTTCCATCACGAAGGACATTGCTGCTGCCGGCCTGCAGCGGCTGGGAATTGATTCGCTCGGTCTTGAATACTATGACCGGGAAATTTTGCTGTCCATTATCAATAATTTTTCCGGCGGACCGGTGGGGGCGGAAACGCTTGCAATTTCCATCGGTGAGTCCATGGATACACTGGAAGATTACTATGAACCGTACTTGATTCAGTGCGGGCTGCTGCAGCGAACCCCGCGCGGCAGGATTGTCACGGAGCGGGCATACCGGCATCTGGGACTCAGACCAGGGGAAGGAAACGTACATGAAGACCAGCGACTTTTATTTTGATTTACCGCAGGAGCTGATTGCTCAGAAACCGTCGGGCGCGCGCGGCCAGGACCGCCTTATGCTGCTTGGGCGCACGTCCGGGGACATTGCCCATCACCTGATGTCCGACCTGCCGGATCTGGTTGAACCGGGAACGCTCATGGTGTTCAACAACAGCCGCGTCCGCCGCAGCCGCTGCTACGGCATAAAGGTGGCAACGGGCAGGGAACAGGAGTTTATGTTCCTGAACCAGATTGGTGCGGACGGCTGCGTCTGGAACACCATGGTAAAGGGCGCAAAGAAAGTCAAGGTCGGCGGCGTATACCGCTTTTCCGACGGCAGCGAAGGGACGGTTGTCAGCATGCCGGAGGATGAAGGCACGGAATTCCGCGCCATTCGTTTTCCGTTCCGCATCACGGAGGAATGGTTCGAGCGCAACGGGCATATTCCGCTGCCGCCCTATATCCGCCGCGGCGATACGGAGCTGGACACTGAGCGCTACCAGACCGTGTATGCAAAGGAAACCGGCAGTGCCGCCTGTCCCACGGCGGGCCTGCACTTTACCGAGGAAATGCTGCAGCGCCTGCGTGACCGCGGAGTGGAGCTTGCCTGGATTACGCTGCATGTGGGATTGGGAACATTCCTTCCTGTACGCGCAGAAAACATCGAGGAGCATAAAATGCACGAAGAAGTGTATACGGTGCCCTATGATGTTGCAGACAGAATCAACCTTGCAAAGCGCGAGGGCAGGCCGGTACTTGCCGTCGGTACCACAAGCGTGCGTACGCTGGAAAGCGCTAGCACTGCGGATGGCGTGGTGCAGGGCGGCACGGGCAGCACGCATATTTTTATGTATCCCGGCTAC
>CADCQA010000151.1 GCA_902803415.1 uncultured Spirochaetaceae bacterium
GGCATCGCTTGTCTGGGTACGCACCTGATCAAGTGACGTATACCAGTCATAGTCCTCACGCTGCTGCGTATATTCCTCGCCAATGGGGATAGCGGTCTGCTGCTGGCCGTTGCCCGTCATTATCTTAACTGCAACAAAAACAACCGTAATAATGAAGATAACGGCTGCAAGACCAATCAGAATCCATTTCAATAAAGCCGGGAAAGCACCCTTGAGACCGCCGCCCTTCTTTGCCGGTGCGCCATCTCCTCCGAGGTCGCCTGCACCCAAATCGTCTGCATTGTCATCTGCCATATATATCCTCCCAAATTTTATTATAAACTCATCTTTATTACAATATCGGCAATTTATTCCTCAACTGTAGCACAACCAAAAATATTTTCAGGCATCAGAAATGCCCCACATCAAGGATGATGATGTCCACGCGGCGGTTATACGCCCTGCCCTCGGCTGTCTCATTGCCGAACTTCGGGCGGGTATCCGCATAGCCTGCAATGGAAAACTGGTTCTCGTCGGAACCATAGTCTGCCAGATAGTGCAGGACATTTGCCGCACGGGTAGCAGAAAGTTCCCAGTTGCTCCGGAACTCCCCGCCTTCCGGCACCGGCGTATTATCGGTATGCCCTTCCACACGGAAGCGCTTTTCCCTCATATCCGGCTCATTGAAGAACTGGGAAAGCCTGAGCAGGGTTTCGCGCGTTTCGTCAATGTTCAGCTCGGCACTGCCTTCTTCAAAGAAAGCATCCGAAGCAAGGGAAATGACAAGCCCGCGTTCATCGCTTGTAATCGTTATCTTGTTGGACTTCACGTCAGGAGCAAAAATGCTCACCGCCTTCTTCATGGTGGGACCAAGAGACTTTCCTTTTTCCATAGAAGAAAGGGAGCTCACCACGTTTCCAAGATCGGAAAGGCGGCCTTTGCTCAATGAGAGACCGCCGCCCGTATTGTTGTTCGAAATGGAAGCAGAAAGGGCAGCCATCTGCACTGCATCAGACTCTGTCGGATCATACATAGCAACGAAGAAGCAGAGCATGAGCGTAATCATGTCACCGTATGTACCCTGCCATGCGGTTGACGGTTTTTGCGGTTCCTTCTTTTCTTTCTTCGCCATCAGAACGCCCCTTCTTTAATTAGTCTTTAAGAACATCAGCTTCGACAGCCTTACGAGACTTCGGATCAAGGTAGGTCAGAAGCTTCTGCGCAAGGACGCGGGGGTTGTCACCACCCTGAATGGAAAGGATGCCTTCGATGACCATTTCCTTTGCATTCATTTCCGTTACGTTCTGATACATAAGCTTGTTCGCGATAGGACCAAACAGCCAGTTAGCAAGCCAAGAACCGTACAGCGTCGTAATCAAAGCGGTAGCCATGTTCGGACCCAAAGAGCTCTTGTCTTCCAGGTTCTTCAACATACCGATAAGACCGATAACGGTACCCATCATACCGAAACCCGGACCGTAACCTGCCCAGGAGTTGACGATGTTTATATACTGCATGTGGCGCGCTTCAGTCTGCGCCATCTCGTTCTCAAGAATTGCCCGGATAACAGCGCCGTCGCTGCCGTCAACCATCAGGCGCAGGCCTTCCTTCAGGAATGCGTCGTCAAGGTCGTCAAGGCCTTCTTCAAGGGCAAGGATACCTTCACGGCGGGCCTTTTCGCTCAATGAAACCATGTTCTGTACAATGCTCTTTTCGCCAAAGTCGAACGTCTTGAACGTGCGTCCCATGATTTTGAACAATGCAAGACACTGGTTCAGAGGAGCGGCAATGAACAGTGAGAAGTAGGAACCGCCGACCGTAACGAAGATTGACGGGACGTCCACGATGTTCATGACGGAGCTGCCGGACGAGATGACACCGAGGAAAATCGCGGCGAAACCGCCGATAAGGCCGATTATTGTTGCTATATCCATTTGAAGAAAAGTCCTCCCTTTGTTTTATTGTCGGAATATCAGGACAAATATTGAGCTATAATTCCTGATTTATTCCTATCCGCCGCCTGTACGCCACAATTCTGTCTATAACCTCGTCGGGTGATTCCCTTACCACAACCTTCTTGCCGGAAAGCAGCGTAAGGGTAAGATCAGGAGTCTGCTCCATGGATTCTATCTGATGGGGGTTTATCCAGTACTTTTTACCGTCCAAACGCGTTACTTCTATCATATCTCTATATAATGTACGATAATGCTTTTGCCGTCAAGTATTTTTCCGGTTTTTCCAGACGTTTTTAGAGAAATTTTTAGAGAAGTTTAAAGAAAGCTGCACTAAGAAAAAATGTCGTGCCTTACCGGGAACATACCGATAAAAAATGCAAAGTACGTTGGGCTCAATTTTGCTGTATGGGGGCACGTCCCCTGAGGATACTCTTAAAAAAAATGTCTTTTTTTACTATAGAACGGATAATCACCAACCTGTCGCTCATCCTGTCATTCTGCAGCCTGCTGCTCATATCCCGGCTGAAAAGCTCCGAGGAGCAGAAACTGGCCTTCTTTTCTACCGTGGTGTCGCTCATTCTGTGTGCAGGCTATTGGGAAGTACTGGAATCAAAATGCCAGACCATGATGATAGTGAACGGTACAAAACTCAAGTACCTGGGAAGTTTTCTGCTCAGTATGCAGATTCTGATGACGCTCGCTTACTTTGGCTTCCGCATCCCCATCGTGGCGCACGTGCTGACGTGGGGGCTGATAGGCTTCTTTTCGGTGCTGGCATTTTCCTTTGACCACAAGGCGCTTCCCTGGCACTCATGGCTCATACAGGACTTTTCCATAACCATGCCGCGGGATATCCCCAGCCTGCACAGGGTAAACGGCTGGGCATACAAGATTTTCATGGCGCTTGCCGGCGCCTATGCAGTGTACTTTACCGTGGGAACCGTCGTGACGCTCCTCAGGCACCGCAGCCGCCGCCCCGCAGGGACGGTACTGACGCTGTTCCTGCTGGTCATAATTCCCCTGTTCTGCTTTTTTATGGAAAAAAGCATCATTCACATTGCGCAGACAGACACCGTGCCCGTTGTTCCGGCCGGGTTCACTGTCTCTACGCTGCTGTTCGCCTATCTGCTGCTTGTGCGCCGCTTCTGCGACGTAAACAACATGGCAAGCAGCATCTTTTTTGACACGGCGGGAACCCCGGCAATCGTCATCAACAAGCACGGAAGAATCACAAACATAAACGAGCCGGCCCGCAAGGCATTCCAGGAGTTTTCCCGCGCCTCCATGTTCAGGAACATCTCGTCGGTGCTTCCCTACGAGCTGCGCGGCACCTTTTCGCGGCTGCTCAAGGACTCCGGCATGCGGGACGGCTCGGTGGCAGTCCCTTCCTCCGCCACCGAGGTAGTGGAACGGAACGGCAGGGTCTTCATGCCCAAGCTCCGCAGCATTCTGACCGACGAGACGCTGTTCGGCTACGTGCTGTGGCTGGAAGACGTTACGCTCATCGTGAACTACAAGAAGGATCTTGAGGCGGAAGTGACCCGGAAAACAAAGAAGCTTGAGGTGCTGAGGGACAACATGGTGATGGGCTTTGCTGCACTTGCGGAAAACCACGACATGTCATGCAAGGGGCACCTGCGCAGGACGGCGTTCTACACGCAGCTTATTGCAGACGAGCTGATGAAGGAAGGAAAATACACCGGCGAAATAAACAGCCGATACGTTGACAAAATGCGGCAGGTCGCCCCGCTCCACGACATCGGCAAAAACTACATCGACAAAGGAATTCTGGAGAAGCAGGGAAAGCTGACCCCGGCAGAATTCGGCATCATGACGACGCACACCCTGCTGGGCGCAGATTTTATTGAACGGACTTTAAAAGAAACTGAAGACGTGGAATATTACCAGATGGCGCATGATGTGGCGCTTTACCACCACGAATGCTGGGACGGCAGGGGCTACCCCAAGGGACTTGAAGGCAGCCAGATTCCGCTCTGCGCCCGCATCATGGCAGTGGCGGATGTCTACGACGCGCTTACTTCACAGCGCCCCTACAAGGGAAAAATGCCCTGCACAGAGGCGCTGCAGTATATCAAGGAGCGGGCAGGAACGCAGTTTGACCCCACCATCGTGCAGGTGCTGGACAAAATCCAGGACCGGATGGAAGACATTTCCCTGTACGTATAGAAAAGCCCGGCAAGCTTCCGTTTTTAAAGTGTGTGCCGGCATGTGCGGTGCAGTACCGCAGCGCGCATTTTAATCTTATTTAATATAAAACTCTGTTATCGCAGCACTTATAACAGTCTTTTTATTGCGGTTTTACGCAATTCGGGGTACCCTTTACACTATGAGAACCAAGATACTTGTTATAGAGGATGTGCCGGAAATGTCACAGCTCATCTGCATGTACATGGAAAACGCCGGCTTTGACACAACGGCCTGCGAATCCGCAGAACTTGCGCTGCAGAAGCTGGCAGGCGGCTACCTCCCGGATCTTGTGCTCCTCGACCTGAACCTTCCGGGCATGGGCGGGCTGGACTTCCTCAAGAAATTCCGGGCGGAATACAAAGCGTCCATCCCCGTCATCATTGTGTCCGCACGGGATGCCGATGAAGACATTATCGCGGGGCTGGGCTACGGCGCAGACGAATTCGTCACCAAACCGTTCAGTCCCAAGGTGCTTGTGGCGCGGGTGCAGTCCAAGCTGAGCCGGCAGGCCGCAACGGAGGCTTCCGTGGAGGAAACCCTGGGATTCGGCCCCTACACGCTCTTCTGCAACAGCTGCACGCTCAAGCGGGGGCTGGAAAAAGTGCCGCTTTCCGCCAAGGAATATGAAGTGCTTGAATACCTTGTGCGCCATGCAGGGGAAGCGCTCAGCCCGGAAACAATCTACAACAATGTCTGGAAAAACCAGTACGGGGACTTTACCGCCGTCGCCGTCTACGTGCAGCGCCTTAGGAAAAAGATAGAAGAAGACCCTTCCCGCCCGCAGTACATCACCACCATGTTCGGGCTGGGCTACAAATTCCAGAAATAGGCGGAAGCAATGAAAATACGGACGCAGCTGAACCTGCTGGTGCTTGGCATGGTGCTCATTCCTTTCGCCTGCCTTACGGCAATCCCGGTTTTCCAGTACTTTACTTCGCCCCAGCGCTACCTGCTCAAGGGCTACAAGGAAATACGGGCGCTGAACGGCATAGACCTGAGCGAGGACGACTGGAACAACCTGGAGGAGCAGCTGAAGGCAATTCCCATAAACGTCCAGACAATCGTCTACCACGATGCGCGCATACTCATTTCATCATTCCCGGACATAAAGGCCGGCACGGAAATTTCGCCCGTGGCACTCTTTGACTACATCCGTTCCACAAGCGACACCTACGACTATCAGGTGCAGTCTCCCATCCTGCGCCGCAAATTCAGGAACACACCGCCGCCGGATGCAGCCGCAGCAAAGCAGGCAGAAAACACAGAGCGGATTAAATTCCTTGTCGTGAGCCGCTCAAAAGTGCCCCCGGCCGAGAAAAACCACTTCAGCAACGCGTACCTTCCGGTATTCATCGCGCTCCTTATATTCGAGGCATTCTGCATCACGGTCATACTCAACCTGTCGCACACCATAGCAACGTCCATCACGCTGCTGGAAAAAAGTACGCAGAAAATCGCAAACGGCGAGCTGGACACAAAAATCGGCACGCACTACACCAGAAGCAGGAACGAAATAACATCCCTGTCCGAAAGCCTTGAAAAAATGCGGGTCTCGCTCAAGGACGACCTGGAGCGGCGCACCAAATTCATCATGGGAATAAGTCATGACCTGCGCACGCCGGTGTCGCTCATCAAAGGCTATGCGGAAGCCATCAGTGACGGGGTGGTCGATGACATGGACTCCGTAAAGAAATCGCTTGCAATCATCCACGCAAAGGCTGACCAGCTGGAAACCATGATCAACGACCTTATCAACTACGTCAAGCTGAACAACACGGACTGGCGGCAGACGCTGGAAATCACTCCCATTGCAAGCATCGTTGAAAACTTTGCACGGAGCGCCACCGCCACGGCAGAAGTCTACAAGCGCACAATAGAGACTTCCGTGCAGGTAGATCCGGGCATCTCCGTAGCAATGGACAAGAACCTGTTTGACCGCGCGATGGAAAACATCTTTACCAATGCACTGCGCTATACAAAAGACGGCGACACGATACGAATCGTTGCACGGGATTCCGCAGATGCGGTGACGGTAAGCATAGAAGACACCGGCATCGGCATCGAGCCGAAGGATCTGGAGCACATCTACGACCTTTTCTACCGCGGCACCAATTCCCGGCGGGAAGGCGGCATGGGCATAGGCCTTTCCGTGGTGAAAACCATTGTGGACACGCACGGCTGGGACATCAGCGTACAGTCACAGCCCGGCAAAGGCACCTGCTTTACCATCCGCATACCGCGGGGCTAAGGACGACTCTTGTGCAGTACCGTTGCACAGGGGCTCTTTTGGTGCTACACTGGCGGCATGACCATCATTGCAGAGATAGGAACCGCACATGGCGGCTCCTTGGAA
>CADCQA010000152.1 GCA_902803415.1 uncultured Spirochaetaceae bacterium
ACGAACGAATCATCGTAGATTTCGCTGACAAAGCTGTTGATGAGCGCGGCGCTGTCCCAGTCTTTTTGGCTTGCCGGGCCGCCCTTGCCGGCTGTCCGGTACAGGTAGACGGGGTTTTTGCGGCGCTTTTCCCCGGTAAAGCGGCAGTTTGTGAAGACCATTCCCGGTTTTTCGGCGATTGCCCTGCTGCATACGGCGTAGGCGGGGTAGTCGCCCCGGTTGTCCTCCCGCACGTGTACTTCGCAGTTTTCAAAAAGCGCCGTGTTGCAGTCCCCGGAGATAAAATCGGTGTCTCCGGAAATAAAGCAGTTCAGGAACCAGCTGTATCCCTTGATGGAAAGCGTGTTCTGCCTGCCCTCAAAGCGCATACCTTCTGCAAAGAGCGTACCGTTGCTGTTGTTCCAGCAGAATGCCTCCGCAGAATCCAGCAGCGTATTTCCTTCGGTAATAGATTTATTGTGCGTGTTGATGATGGAAAAATTCTTGAGCGTAATATTGCTTGCATTCGGGCCGATGACGAAGACTGCCCGGTTTTCCGCGCCTTTGTGGAATGCCTCGCAGGTGTCTGCCTGGATGATGCAGGCATCTGCCGCCGTCCCCGGTGCACTTTCCATAATGAGCGGGTTCGACAGATTGTATTGTATGAGTTCCCGGTAGGAACCGGGCGCAAGGGTGATATGAACCGGCGCATTCTTTGCCACGGCGCCGCTTATAACCATCTCGTATATTTTTTTTATCGCAGCTGTTATTGCCGCCGGTGATTTCGCGTTTACGTTTAGCTCTAGCATACCGTATCCATTATACCATGTTTCGGGCACTTATTCAAATTCTTCGTTTCTGCTTTTCTATGTTGTAAAATTTATTTTAAGCTTTTTGTGCTCTTCCGTATTTTTCGAGCTTCTCTCAAATTTCTTTGAAAAAAATTTGCCGATGGGCGCGTTTTTTTGTATCTTATACGGTGAACGGAACGCAAACAAAGCACGTGCTGTCTGTAGGCGCGGCTGCTTGCACATAAACGTATAGGAGTTACAAGATATTATGGCTAAACAGTTGATTTACAATGAAGAAGCCCGCAAGAAGATGTTGAGCGGCGTTGAGCAGATTGCCCGCGCTGTGAAAGTTACGCTTGGCCCGTGCGGCCGCCTTGTCATGCTGGACAAGAAATATGGCGCACCGACCATCACCAAGGACGGCGTTTCCGTCGCAAAGGAAGTCGAGCTGAAGGATCCCTTCGAAAACATGGGCGCACAGCTTCTTAAAGAAGTTGCTTCAAAGACCAACGATGTTGCCGGTGACGGTACCACCACGGCAACTGTCCTTGCCTACGCCATCGTTCGCGAAGGTCTCAAGGCTGTGTCTGCCGGCATGACCCCGATCGAAATCAAGCGCGGCATCGACAAGGCAACTGCCCTTGCCGTTGCAGAAGTGAAGAAGAACAGCCGCGCCGTAAAGGATAACGGCGACATCACCCACGTTGCAACTATTTCTGCCAACAACGATCCGGAAATCGGTAAGATTCTTGCTGAAGCAATCGAAAAGGTCGGCAAGGACGGCGTGATTACCGTTGAAGAATCAAAGAACATGGACACCACCGTCAAGACTGTAGAAGGTATGCAGTTTGACCGCGGCTACGTGTCATCATATTTCGTCACTGACCGCGAGCGCATGGAAGCTGACTACAGCGACGCTTACATCCTCATCCATGACGAAAAGATTTCCACGATGAAAGACCTGCTGCCGCTGCTTGAGAAAGTTGCTCAGACCGGCAAGCCGCTTGTCATCATCGCCGAGGATCTTGACGGTGAAGCACTTGCAACGCTCGTGGTGAACGCAATCCGCGGCACCCTCAAGTGCTGCGCAGTGAAGGCTCCGGGCTTCGGCGACCGCCGCAAGGAAATGCTGCAGGATATCGCTATCCTGACCGGCGGCAAGGTTATCACCAAGGATCTGGGCCTCAAGCTGGAGTCTACCGAGCTTGCTGACCTGGGCCGCGCAAAGTCCGTCAAGATTGACAAGGACAACACAACCATCGTTGACGGCGCAGGCGACAAGAAAGCCATCGCTGACCGCGTTGCAGAAATCAAGAAGCAGGTTGAAAAGTCTACTTCTGACTACGACAAGGAGAAGCTCAAGGAGCGCCTTGCAAAGCTTGCCGGCGGCGTTGCTGTGATTAACATCGGTGCAACCACCGAGACCGAGATGAAGGAAAAGAAGTTCCGCGTTGAGGACACTCTTGCTGCAACACGTGCAGCCCTTGAGGAAGGCATTGTTTCCGGCGGCGGTATCGCCTGTATCGAAGCAAGCAAGGTGCTTGACGAGAATGCAGCCGGTCTTACCGGTGACGAGAAGGTCGGCTTCAAGATTGTGAAGCGCGCCCTTGAGGAGCCTGTCCGCCAGATTGCAGAAAACGCAGGTCTTGACGGTTCCGTCATCGCCGACAAGGCAAAGAACGAGAAGAAGGGCGTTGGTTTCAATGCCGCAACGCAGGAATGGGTGAACATGATGGATGCCGGTATCATCGACCCGGCAAAGGTTACCCGCTGCGCTCTGCAGAATGCTGCCTCTGTCGCCGGCATGCTGCTCACCACGGAATGTGCTGTTACGGACATTCCTGAACCGCCGGCACCGCCTGCTGCTGCACCGGGTCCGGACATGGGCGGAATGTATTGATAAAACTGCGCGCCGGGTTCGCCCGGTGTGTCAGCGTGAGGGGCTCCCGCGGGAGTTCCCCGAATCCAATCCCCTGCTGCCGTGTGGCGCGGGGGATTTTTTTGTCTGCGGGCAGAAAACTGTGTTGTGTGAGTGTGGCGTGAGGCCGTGCTGTCTTGCAGGGCTTGCCGCCCCGCTGCCGTCTGCTACTTCCGCGCCACGATGACCATGGTTTTTGCGCTGTGGTCGTAGGGGCTCAGTCCAAAGCCGCCGTAGACGTCCGCCTGCGAAAAACCGATGCCCTTGAAGGCGTCCCGCAGTTCTGCGGCAGAGTAAAGCCGCTGCACAAACTCGTGCTCCGTGCGTTTTCCGTCCCCGCCGATAAGAATCCACTTTGAGCGCAGGCCTTCCCAGGCACCTTCCACGCTGAACTGCGTGAGCACGGTCATTCCGGCGCGCTCGAACCATTCGCCTTCGGTAAAGTACTGCACGGCAGTCTCGCGGCTGATGCAT
>CADCQA010000153.1 GCA_902803415.1 uncultured Spirochaetaceae bacterium
CAGCCGCGAAGCCTTTATCGGCACCTACGGCAGCTACAAGGAACCCAAGGCGGTGATGGAAGGCGCCTGTACGGGCAGCAATGTCTATGGCGATTCCGGCTGCGGTTCGCTGCAGGCAGATATAGAGCTTGCGCCGGGCGAAACAAAGGAAATCATGGTGCTGGTGGGCATTGGCGAAGCACGGACGCTGGGCCGCAAGACCGTGCAGGAATTCGGCAGCACGGAGCGCGCGGATGCGGAATTTACCCGCCTGGTACAGAACTGGCATTCCAAGCTGGACAGCTTTGTGGCGGAAACGCCGGATGCAGACATCAACCACACGGTGAACATGTGGGGCCTGTACAACTGCCTTATCACGTTTGCGTGGAGCCGCGCTGCATCGCTGGTGTACAACGGCGAGCGTGACGGTCTGGGCTACCGCGATTCCGTGCAGGACATTCTGGGCGTTTCCGCCGCAATCCCGGAGGAAGCCGAAAAGCGCATGGAGCGCATGCTTTCCGGGCAGGTGGCCTGCGGCGGTGCAATTCCCGTCATCCGCGTGGACCACAATCCCGGCCACGAAAAGCAGCCCGCCGAAGAAGAATTCCGCTCTGACGACTGCCTGTGGTTCTTCAATGCCGTGCCTGCCTACATCGCAGAATGCGGCGACTTCAGCCTGTACAACAAAGTTATTCCCTATGCCGACCACGGCGAGGCAACGGTTTACGGACACCTGAAGCAGGCGCTGCTGTTCAACCTGGAGCACATGGGCGCGGACGGCATTCCCTGTGGCCTGCTCGCCGACTGGAACGACTGCCTTAAGCTCGGCTACCACGGCGAGTCGCTCTTTGTTGCCTTCCAGCTGCGGCTGGGACTTACCACGTATTCGGACATCTCGCTGCGTCTGGGCAAAAAGGACGAAAGCGACTGGGCGCTCAAGACGCGCGGTGAACTTGACAAAGCCATCCAGAAGAAGTGCTGGGACGGTAAATGGTGGATCTGGGCTGTGGCAGAAGACGGCACGGTCTACGGCACCAAGACGATGGAAGAAGGGCAGGTTTACTTTAATACGCAGGTGTGGTCTGTGCTTTCCGGCGCGGCTACCCCGGAGCAGGCAAAGCAGTGTATGGAAACGGTCAAGGAACGCCTTGCCACCCCGTACGGGCTTATGCTCTGTGCGCCGCCCTTTGTGCATACCAGCATCGAGGTTATGCGCGCGGTGGTCTTTAACCCCGGCATCAAGGAAAATGCGGGCATCTTTAACCATACGCAGGGCTGGGGCGTGATTGCAGAGGCCATGCTGGGCAACGGCAACCGCGCCTACGAGTACTGCAAGGCGGCACTTCCTGCTGCATGGAACGACCGCGCGGAAGTCCGCCAGAGCGAGCCGTACGTGCAGGGGCAGACAACCTATTCTACCTTCTCGCCGCGCGCCGGCAACACGCGCACTTCCTGGCTTTCCGGTGCGGCAACGTGGGCGTACTACAGCCTGACGCAGTACATTCTGGGCATCCGTCCGCAGTACGACGGCATGCTGATTGACCCCTGCGTGCCCGACAGCTGGGACGGCTTTAAGGTGCGCCGCCGCTTCCGCGGAAAAATCCTCCATATTGACGTGCAGAACCCGGAGCATGTGTGCAGGGGTGTTGCCTCGCTCGTGCTGAACGGCGAGCCGCTTGACGGATGCGTTATTCCTGCTGACAAGCTGAAGGAAGAAAACATCATTGTTGCCGTGATGGGCAAAGCTGCCCGCCCCGTTCCCTGCGAGCGCGTGTAACAGTGCAAACAAAAAAATGTGCTCCCAGTGTAAAAGCGCCCGGCACCGTTTCGGCAACGGAATCGTTCGCTTTTACGCTTCCGCGCATTTTTTTTGTTGTGGGGTGCATTGCAGCCCTGTCCGAAGAAGAGGAACACCTGGGATGACAGAGATTGAACTGAAAGCCCGTGTTGAGGACCGTGCGGCTCTTGCGCGGGTGCTTTCCGGTTTTGCGCGCTACGGCGGCCGCGTGGTGCGGGACGACGAGTACTTTGCCCCTGCAAAGGGCGACAAGCGTACGCTCCGCATCCGGACAGAGCGCCGTTCGCCGGGCACTGCGCAGGAATCCGCCTGCTGCCTGCTGACCTACAAGCGCAAGACCCTGCGCACCGATGCATCCGGCATCGGCACGGAGGTAAACGACGAGCATGAATGCACGGTTTCCAGCCCCGACACGCTGACCGCATGGCTTTCCGACCTTGGTTTTGCCTGCGTGCTCCGCAAGCACAAGGACGTGGAGGACTGGACGCTGGAGCTGCCTGCCGGGAAGGTGCTGCCGGTGCCGCTTACCGCCACCTTTGAGCTGTGCTCCGTGCCGCCGCTCGGCGACTTTCTGGAGATTGAAATCCTTTCCCCCGCGCAGGACAATGCTTCCGTGGAAAAAGTCCGCGCCGCGCTTGCGGATCTGCTTGCCCGTGCCGGAATCCCCGGCGACTGCATCGAAAACCGCAGCTACCGGGAACTTCTTGAGGGAACCTCTAAAAACTTCAGTTTTTAGAGGTAACTTTGAAACCGCGATGTTGTAAGTCGCGCTATTATAGCGACTGGCCTTGCAAGCACGGCTTACAACTCGCAGGAATCTCGGAAAGCTCACCGAAGGGGAGTTTTTCGAGATTCCCTTGAACAAGCTTCCGCAAACGCTGTATAATTGAAAATCGTTTTTGTGCCGGGTTTCTGTTCCCGCGCACCTTCCGGAGGAATGAAATGTTTGACAGAAAAAAGTATAAGGCTATTGCAAAAAAGCAGCTGAAGGGCAGGATGACTACACCCGTGCTCTCTACACTGGTTGTTTTACTGCTTATCGGAGTGCTCTGCGCACCCGCTATGATGGATTCCTGGCACAATGCCGAGGCAACGGTTTCTGCCTCTGACGGCGTGTTCCGGATGGGCGCGGGAACGGTGACACCGCATGCAGCTTCACCGCTGCCGGGGCTTATAACCATGCTGCTGAGCGGTGTCCTTACCATTGCCACCTCCTACCTGTACATTGTGCTTTCTCATACGATGGAACCGCAGCCGTTCTCTGTGTTCATCAAGGGCTTTTCCCTCTGGCTGCGCGGGCTGCTCGGCTACCTGTGGATGTACCTGTGGGTCTTCCTGTGGACGCTGCTCTTCATTATCCCCGGCTTCGTCAAGGCGATTTCGTATTCCCAGATGTTCTTTATCCTTGCTGAATGCCCGGATGTGGGCGTTACCAAGGCAATGCGCCTGAGCAAGGCAATGACCAGGGGCTACAAATGGGATTTGTTCGTGCTGTGGCTCAGCTTTATCGGCTGGTCGCTGCTTGGAGCCGTTACCTGCGGCATCCTCTACCTTTGGATTTTGCCCTACATGAACATGACGATAGTGAACGCCTACCACGCACTTAAGGCGCAGGCAATCCGCAGCGGCGTGCTGACCGAAGAGGATTTCGGTTCGCTTGCCGTGGGTACTGACCATTGCGCCGGTGCCGGCAGTGACCCTGCAATTGCAGGCGCACCAGCTGCCGCTACACCTGCTGCCGCTTCCGCACCTGCCGCTGCTTCCGACGCTTTCTTCTTTGGCGATGAGGCTGAGGCTGACTCTGACGGAGCTGATGCTGATTCCGGGGAAAACGATTCTGACGGGCAGGACAGTTCCGCTGACTTTCCGGGAGGTACATTCTGATGGCCGGCAATAAGCAGAACGCAGGTTTTATCGCTTTTATATGCGTCATTGTACTGGCGGTGATTGCCGGTGTGGCGGGAACGGTCTCTGTCTTCCGGCATGATTCTCCGGCTGTCATGGATGACGATGAAATCATTTCTGAACTGGAAAACGATGCGGAGGACGCCGCCGCTGCAGACGACGCCCCCGCGCAGGATGCTTCCGGCAGCAAAAAGCGGCGCAGCAGCAAAAAAGATGATGCTTCGCGTGCCTTCAGCTTCTATTTCTTCAAGAACGGCAAGCCTTCTGTTCCGGCACACCGCGGCAACTACATTGCGCGGCTGTACATCACCGGCACCATCACGGGGGCGGGTGACAGCTACAACCAGAAGTGGCTGCTGGATACCATCGACGAGCTTGAAAACGACGAGAACAACAAGGGAATTATCCTTTTCATCAATTCGCCCGGCGGTGCCGTCTACGAATCTGATGAAGCCTACCTGCGCCTGCTGGAATACCGCAAGTCCAAGCCGGTGTACGCATACATGGGTTCCCTTGCTGCGAGCGGCGGCTACTATATTTCCTGCGCGTCCAGCTACATCATGGCGAACCGCAATACGCTTACCGGCAGCATCGGCGTTATTGCCGGGGAATTCCTGGATCTGACCGGACTCATGCAGAAGTACGGCGTCAAGTCTGAGACCATCCACGCCGGTAAGAACAAGAACATGGGCAATTACAATGAGCCTGCAACCGATGAACAGCGGCAGATTATGCAGTCTGTTGCGGACGAATGCTACGAGCAGTTTACGGGCATTGTGGCGGAAAGCCGCTCCATGAGCCGCGCGGACGTAGTGGCACTGGCTGACGGCCGCATTTACACGGCGCAGCAGGCAAAGCGCAACGGCCTGATTGACGATATCGGCTCATGGGATGACATTGTGTCCCGCATGAGCGAGCGTGAATTCGGCGGCAAAGAATATGCTGTAGAGGATTATTCCTACGAACGGCAGGATGGTTTTTACCGCTACCTGCTGGGCAGCGTAAGCAGGGCAGTGGACCGGCTCAGTGCGTCTGCTGCGCTGCCTGCCCCGCTGGAGCGCATCATAGAGCCTGATATTCCGTTCCCCGCCTATTATTTCAGCTGGCAGCAGTAAGCTCCAGCAGCTTGCCGAGCGTATCGGCGAGCTGCGGCAGGTTTACCGGCTTCTTGAAGAATTCTGCCGCTCCGTACTTGCGGCAGTTTTTTTCAAGGTCTGCATCTTCCAGTGCCGTCACCACGATGATGAGCGGCTTTCCGAACGCGTCGCTCTTGTTGATGGTCTGGCAGAGCTTCATGCCGTCTATGCCCGGCAGGTCGATGTCAAGCACCACTGATTTGGGGTGCTTCGATGCCATTTCGGAACCTGCTTCAAAGCCGTCAAATGCCTGATAGATGTGCAGCGTTTCATAGCGCTGCTTCAGGAATTTCGCCATCACGTCATTCCATGCCTTATCGTCATCAACAAGCAGCACCGACTGCTTCTGTATGTGTACCTTGACCTTGCAGTTTTCCAGCACTTCCACGGGAACCTGCATGTCATTCTTTTCCATGAATTCAACAAGGTCATCGGGATATACCCGGAACTGGCCGCCCGGCGTGGTGGAGGCCTTCAGGTAATTATTGCGTATCCAGTTGATTGCTGTCTGGTTCACGACCCCGCAGATTTTTGCAACTTCCATTGCCGAATACACGACAGATTTTTTTATAGCATCCTCTTTTCCCATCTGAAAACCTTTTATACATCAATAGAATCCTGCGGAGGGCACGTATTGCAGCAGAGCCCTCTGGAAGATTAGCGCTGAGCGGAAACCTTGGTTTGCCGAGCAGCCGGCTTACTTCCAGTATAACACAAAATCTCCATTTTTACCATTATTTTGTGCACTCGCGGATAAGTTTTGGCGAAAAACCTGCGCGGAGCAGGGCTGCGCGGATTTTCAGGGGGTCGCGTTTGCAGGCAGCGATTTTTTTGCATGCCCGGCTGCACAGTTCCTGCTCGTCGTGTTCCTGGAAAAATTCATCCAGTGCTGCTTCCGCAATGCTGCGCTCTATGCCCCGCGCCGCAAGTTCTGCCCGCAGCCGCAGCCGTCCTTCGGTGTGGTCAATGGATCGGTTCCTGAGCCACGCCCCCGCAAAGCGGCGGTCATCAAGGCTGCCGGTGCTTTCCAGGTAGTCCAGCGCAGCTTCTGCTGCCTGCCTGCCCACGCCTTTTTTGTGCAGTTTTGCTGCAAGCGAAAAGCGGCAGTGCTCGGCGCGCCCCAGGTATGCCATTGCCGTGCATTCGGCGGCATAGGCAAGCGCCGCGTCCAGAAGCTCCAGGCTTTCCTGTTCCCCGAATTCCTGCTGCCCGCCGGCCGCTGCCTCCAGCGCGCCGCCATCCAGCCGTGAAAGGTATGCAGTACGCAAAAAAAATGCAGACCCCGCATCCGGCGTCAGTTTGTATACGCCGGGGGAGGTCTGCTCTATGCTTCGTATAAGCACGGAAGGTTTAGCGCTTGCTGAACTGGAACCTTCTGCGTGCACCGCGCTGACCGTACTTCTTGCGTTCGACCATGCGGGAATCGCGTGTAAGGTAGCCGTTTGCCTTGAGCGCAGTGTGGCAGTTCGGATCAACCTGCGTCAGGGCGCGGGAAAGTCCGTGCAGGCATGCTGCAGCCTGACCGTTCAGACCACCGCCCACCACATTGATGAGGATGTCGAACTTGTTGTCGTTAGAGGTTACCAGAAGCGGCTGGCGCACCAGGTGCACCTGAGACTCGGTCACAAAGTATTCCTTTATGTCCTTGCCGTTCACCACAATCTTGCCTGAGCCTTCGCGCAGGAACACGCGGGCCGTAGCTGTCTTTCTTCTTCCTGTACCGATTGCTATATTCTTAACCACGATGAACTCCTATCTTACACTTCCAGAGGTTTCGGATTCTGTGCGGCATGCGGATGCTCGCTGCCTGCATAGACCTTGAGGTTGCCCAGAATCTTGCGTCCGAGACGACCGTGCGGCAGCATGCCGGCGATTGTCCTGCGGAGCGGGTCGGTCGGGTGGCGTGCAATCAGCTCATTGAATGAATATGAGCGGAGACCGCGCACAAAACCAGTGTGATGGCGATACATCATATCCGTGGGCTTGTTGCCGCTGACCTGGATTTTCTCTGCATTGATGATGACCACGAAGTCGCCGTTATTTGCATTCGGCGTGTACGAGGCCTTGTTCTTTCCGCGGAGTACGCTTGCTGCCTTGGCGGCCACGCGTCCGAGTGTCTTGCCGTTTGCGTCGATGACGTACCAATCGCGCTTTACTTCGCTTCCCTTGTTAGCAAAAATCGTCTTCATGTTATAGATACCTTTCTAAAAAACATTGCATTCACCGCTTTGCATCGAGCGTTGAATGTGCGCGCATAATGAGCAGTTATGCGTGCTGTATACGGGGTACATAACTATAGCACTTTCGCCGCTGCTTAGTCAACCGGAATTCTGATAAATTCGCAGAAAGCATCCAGGTTCCGGGGCTGCGGCCGAACGGCTGCGCCGACCTGAGGTCTATTCTCCCTGCTTTCCTTCGGCTTCGGCCTGACGCGCTGCAAGCTCTTCCTTGCGGGCTTCTTTCTTGTCCTTGATGTCTGCAAAACCGATGAACACGGAAATAATGCCAAGGAACGCCGCCAGTACCGGGGAGCAGCCCTTGAGGCAGGCAATGATTTCCGGCCCCCAGCCAAGCCCGAACGGCAGGCAGGCGACCACGCAGAACGCAATGAGCAGAATTCCTACTATTAAAGTTACCATAATTCCCAATATCCCCCAGAATCAAAATTGGAGCAGCGCCCCGAACAAATCTATTAAACCTGTTCGGAAACTTCAGTTTCAGAACAGGTTACCACGAAATGCGATGTTCAAAATTGTGCTGTTTGAGCGGTTTTGAACTCGTCACCTATTCGGAAACGTAGTTTCTGAATAGGTCTATTATCCCACAGATTTGCAATTATTTCAATAAGCGGCATTCCTTCGGGAAGCCGGC
>CADCQA010000154.1 GCA_902803415.1 uncultured Spirochaetaceae bacterium
GCAACGACAATCTGGCTGGCGATGTACACGGCGTCTGCACCGAGCTGCGGCGTGGACACATGCGCCGGGTGCCCGCAGACCGTTATCCTGAACCAGTCCACGCTGGCATTGTTCGGGCCGGGGACGATTGCAACGGAACCGGCCGGTATGTTCGAGGCGGCGTGAATGCCGAAGGTGCGGCCGGCACCGGCAAGCAGCCCGGAGTCCACGAAAATCCGCGCACCGTAGCCGATTTCTTCGCCCTGCTGAAAGCAGAGCCGCACGGTTCCCGCGAAATCCTTCCTGTGCGCGGCAAGCATGCGTGCTGCTCCCAGCAGCGCCGCCGTGTGCGCATCATGCCCGCAGGCATGCATCCGGCCGGGAATAGTGGAGGTATAGCTGCATTCGTGTGTTTCCTGTATGGGCAGGGCATCGATGTCTGCCCGCAGAACGATTGTGCGCGCGGGGCTGCCGCCGTCTGCTTTTTCTCCCTGGATTTCCGCATATACGCCTGTTTCGCCCGCGCGGCGGTGGTTCACGCCAATGGCATCCAGTTCTTTTTCGATTCTTTCCGCCGTTTTGAATTCTTCTTTTGCTACCTCCGGGTAGCGGTGAAAATGACGCCTCAGTTCCACCACGTACTGGTGGTCGTCCCGGACTTCCTCAATCAATGTCTTTGCCATCGTGTGCTTCCCCCTTGCAGACAGGAACAGCCCCGGATACAGTGCGGTTCCGGGGCTGCCTGAAATTTTCTTTTAGCGAGGAGTTTCAAAAGTAACAGACTTTTGAAACTGGCTCTCGATGCTTTTTTTCATTACCAGCGGACTGCAGCGTCCACTTTCTTGACGGTTGCCGCCGCCTGCTCTGCGCTTACCGTCTTGTAGTCGAACGCAGGGAAGAAGGCTTCGTTGAACTTGGACAGCAGGTATTCGGCCACAATCTGTGACTGGAATGCCTTGACGATTTTTGCATAGGTTTCGTTGTCCTTGTCCTTGGTGCGTGCTACGATGATGTTCACGTAGGGATTGTCCCCGGATTCAGACTGCTTTTCAATAATCAGGCCGTCGCGGGAAGGTACCAGGCCGGTGGGGATTGCGTAGGTGCCGTTGATGGTTGCACCGGCGTAATCGTCCAGTGTCTGCGGCAGCGTGTTTGCCGTCTGCGGTACGACTTCCACATTGTAGACAAACTTGGTGATGTCCTTGAGTTCCGGGGTATAACCGGCGGCAGGTGCCACTTCGATGAGCCCTGCAGACTCCAGCAGCTTTATGCCGCGGCTCAGATTGGTACCGTCGCTCGGGATGGCAAACTTGAGTGCGCCGCTTTTTACGCTGTTCGTGCCGTTGGTACCGGCAGCTGCCTTGATGTCGGCAAGGCTCTTGTATTTCTTTGAGTACAGGGTGAGCGGCGCGATGAGCGTGTCACCGATGACGGTGAGCTTGTAGCCGTTCTTGCCTGCATCATTGTTCAGGTAAGCCTTGTGCTGGAATGAGTTCAGGTGGATTTCACCTGAGTTGAGCGCCTCGTTGGGCAGGTTGTATGCGCTGAATTCAACCAGCTCAATCTTGATGCCGGATTTCTCCTGATCAAGCACATACTGCACAGCTTTCCACTGATCGTTGGATGCGCCGCATACGCCCACTTTCACCGTTGTCTTCTTCGCCTTCTTTGAGCCGAATGCAAATGCACCGCCCGCCAGCAGCGTGCCGGCGACCGCCAGACAGATTAATTTTGTAGCCTTCATAGCCTTAAGCCTCCAGTTTATTTTTCTTCGGGAACAGTTCCCGGTTCGTTGTTTTTTTTGCAAGGAATGAACCTGCTGCCTGCACTGCGCAGATGAACAGGAGCAGCACCACGATACATGCGTAGATGATGTCCTGATGGTTCAGGCCCTGCCCGTAATTGATGGCAAAGTCTCCCAGACCGCCTGCACCGACCGCGCCCGCCATCGTTGTCAGCCCCACCAGCGAAATTGCGGTGATTGTGGTAACGCGGATGAGTTCCGGGACGGATTCATGCAGGTACACGCGGAAAATAAGCCCTGCGGTACCGCTGCCCATGCTGCGCGCTGCCTCTGCCTTGCCTGCGTCTACGTTTTCCAGCGCGGTTTCCACCTGGCGCGAGAAAAACGGAACGGTACCGAATATCAGCGGGATGATGGCGCCCTTTACGCCGATTGCCGTGCCTGCCACCGCGCGCGTGAACGGTATCAGGAACACGAGCAGGATGACAAAGGGAATGGAACGGAACAGGTTGATGAAGATGCTCACCAGCGTGTAGATTACGGTATTCGGCTTGATGCCGTCCCGCTTGGTCACGATGAGCAGCACGCCGAATACCATGCCGAGCACGAATGATATTGAGCCGGACACAGCGAACATCTGGAATGTTGCCGTGCAGTTTTTCAGGAATTTGAACCAGTATGCATACAGGTTCGGAAACAGCTGTTCTATCATGCTTCTCCTCCTTTGCCGGTGCCGCTGAGCCTGAATACCCGCACCTTCCGCTCCTCCAGGTAAGCCAGCGCGGCTTCCCTTTCTTTCTCTGCGCCCTTCATCAGCACGATGATTTCTCCCAGCGGGCTGCCCTGGATGATTTCTACGTTTGCCAGCACAATGCTCATGTCCACGGCAAAGCGGCGGGAAACATCCGAGATGAGGGCATCCCCGACGACGGTCTTCTGGAACTGAAGGCGCACAAGCTGCCCGTCCGCCGCCGTCTGGCGTGCAAGTATCTCTGTCCGTGCCATCAGCGCCCCTTCGCCGATGAACCTGCGCGTGATTTCCTGCTGAGGGTCGGCGAACACCGAATACACGTCGCCGGTTTCCACGATGCGCCCGTCCTCCATTACGGCAACTTTGTGGCAGATTGACTTGATGACCGCCATTTCGTGCGTAATAAGTATGATTGTCAGGTGCAGCTTTTCGTTCAGCTCCTTGAGCAGCGACAGAATTGATTCGGTTGCTTCCGGGTCAAGGGCGCTCGTTGCTTCGTCGGAAAGGAGTACGGGCGGATTGTTTGCGAGCGCACGTGCAATTGCCACGCGCTGCTTCTGCCCGCCGGAAAGCTGCGAAGGGTACGTGCCGGCTTTTTCCGACAGCCCGACGAGTTCCAGCAGTTCCCGTACGCGCGTACGTATCTGTTCCTTGTTGAGTCCGGAGTATTTGAGCGGGTAGGCAACGTTATCGAATACCGTTGAGCGGTCAAGCAGGTTGAAATGCTGGAAAATCATGCCGATTCCCTTGCGCACGCCCTTCATGTCGTGGTTGCTGAGCCGGTGGAAGCCTGCTTCGTCCTGCCACGTGATGCGCGTGCCGTTTACGGTAATGGAACCGCTGTCGGGCACTTCCAGCAGGTTGATGCAGCGCACCAGCGAGGACTTTCCCGCCCCTGAGTAGCCGATGACGCCGAAGATTTCCCCGTCGGCCACCGAAAGCGACACATTCCTGACGGCATTGACGTTGCCGCCCTTCAGATGGTATGTTTTGCTCACATCCTGTAGTTCAATCATAACCTTCTTTTCCTACCTGTTTACTAGTATATACTTTTTGCAGAATCTAGTCAATTGACTTGGAGAGAAAACTGCTGCTGTCCTTGACCTTCCTTCTTCAACAAACAACGCTTGTGCGGGAATGGTACATGCGGTATCTGAAAAAGCGGGAGGTTTGCGCGGCCGCTCAGTCCGGTAACGCCCGTATCGTGTCATACAGCCTGCGGGCGAGCTTTGCATAGGTAAAGGTTTCCAGCAGGGGCTGGGGCGGGGCGGCAGGCTCTTCCAGCAGGGCGGGAATGCTTACGTCCGTGCGGTACGGGTCAATGTAGTGTGCCGCCGCGCCGTAGATTTCCGGCAGGCTGGCTGCCTTTGCAAGCACCACCGGCGCTCCGGCGGAAAGGGCTTCCAGCGGCGGCAGTCCGAAGCCTTCATAGTAGGACGGAAAGACGAACGCCCGGCAGCGCCCCATGAGCGCCTTTACCTCGCCGTCTGACACATAGCCGAGCAGCACGACGTTCGGCAGCGCGGAAAGCTGTCCCAGTTCCTCCGGTACCAGCCCGCTGATTGCCTTTCCGCTGATGGCAAAGCATTCGTCCGGGTGCTCCTCCGCGTAGCGGGCAATCCAGGCAAGGTTCTTGCGCTTGCTCAGGCTTCCCAGCGTAAAATAGAAGGGCTTTTCCTCCAGCATGGGGAAGCGGCTGAATATGCTGCTGTCCGGTGCTATGCCGGCAAAATGGCTCCAGGCGCTGCCCGTTACCGTTACTTTTTCCGC
>CADCQA010000155.1 GCA_902803415.1 uncultured Spirochaetaceae bacterium
CCCATCGACAGCCGTGCGCTCGAAACAATCATTCTGGACAATCTTCCGGAACACATCGTCAAGCGGCCTTCACAGGAAGATGCCGTGGAAGACCTGAAGGAAATCCCCGACGAACTGCTCTGGATTCACGAAACCGAAGGTATCAGCACTGCAGATGGCATTAAGAATTCCGGCGGCGTGTCCAACTACATTTTTAGCCTTAACCTCTTCCTTGATACGATTGACGAGAATGCCAAAATCATCAGGGATGCGTACAAAAACCACGACATCAGGCTGTATACAATAAAAGTGCATGCGCTGAAAAGCTCTGCACGGATTATCGGCGCGATGGAACTGTCGGAGCTTGCCGCTGCCATCGAAAATGCCGGGAACAAAGAAGATTTGGACTTCATCGAGGAAAACAATGACAGGCTGCTTGCCGACTATGAAGCGTATAAGGACAAGCTGAGCCGCCTGCACCATGAGCCGGACAACAAGGAGAAGGAGCTGATTTCCGGGAAAAAGCTTCAGGAAGCATACGAGGCGCTTTCGATGGTTGTGCCGCAGATGGATTATAATTCGGTGGAAATGATTTTGAACGGGCTGCACGAGTATGCGCTTCCGCCGGAAGACGATGCGAAAATCAAGGAGCTGTCCGGCATGCTCAAGGCATTTGACTGGGACGGCATGCAGGCCCTTGTCGCTAAGGGAGGACAGTCGGATGATTGAATTTTTACAGGCGCACCAGCTGGACATCATGCTCTTTATCTGCGGAACATGCGGAATCCTTGCGTTCCTTTTGTTCCTGACACGCTTTCTGCCAACGAGCCGCAAGCGCATTCTCATCCTTATGGAACTGATTGCCCTGTTCCTGCTGTGGTTTGACCGGCTGGCATACATCTACGCCGGTGTTCCCGGCCGGACGGAATTCATCATGGTCAGGGTGAGCAACTTTATGGTCTTCTTCCTGACCTCGGCCATTGTCTTTGGCTTTGATTTGTATCTGATAGACTGGCTCCGGAACGAGGGAAAAATTGACCCGCTGCCCCTGCGGCTCAAGCTGGTGGGCTTACTGTCAGTGCTTGGAATGCTGCTTGCCGTTATCTCTGCCTTTTCCGGCCTGTATTACTATTTTGACGAAGCCAACCGCTACCACCGGGGGCAGGGCTTCCTGATTGCCTACATCATTCCGGTGCTCGGCCCGCTCATTCAGTATTCCGTTGTGCGGCAGTACCGGAAGGTCTTCAGCAGGCTGATTTACATTTCCCTGCTGCTGTACATTTTCCTTCCCATAGCATGCGGCATCATTCAGGTGTTTGCCTACGGAGTTTCTCTGGTGAACATGGCCATGGTGCTTGTTTCAATCAGCCTGTACGTGTTCACGTATCTTGACATAAACAATACCGTTGAGCACGCGCACGGCATTGAAATCCGGAACATGAAGAGCGAAAACAAGCGCATTCAGCGGCAGTTCGACCGTACGATCATGGCCTTTGTCACTGAGCTTGAAAAGAAAGAAGGCCGCCCCAAGGGAAGCTTTGTGTTTACTGCGGAATGTGCAAAACGTGTTGCGGCATACAGCGGCAAAAAAGATGAATACTGCGACAAGGCGTATTACACTGCCATATTTGCGGCTGCCGGACTGCCCGCCGTTCCCGGAATGATACTGGACCTTACCGGCACCGAAGCCGGGGAAATGGAGCAGATTGCAAAAATCGCCGTTGACTATGCAGATATGGCGGCCTGCGGCAACGGGCAGGATGCGCTCCCGGCTTATGTGATGCGCGAAGAGTTTGTTAAAGGCGCGGGCGAAAAGTATGATCCCATGTTTGCCGATATAATGGTGCGGCTCATTGATTTGGACAGCACGATCGGCGTGCAGGATGTTCCGGAGACGGAGCTTGTCTGCGATGCATACCGGGAGCATATTTCGCGGGGCATTGAAATCGATGTGCGGGTAAAGAAAATCAGCTTTGAGTGTACAACAAAGGCTGCCGGCGCGGACACGTTCAGCGCGCCTTCCATCGTTCTGTTTGATTCGTTTGACCGGCGCGTTCACAGCGATGAAAAAACAATTGCGGAGTTCCACTATCTTGAGTACGGGGAAGTGTGGTTTGACAGCCACATGGTTACCAGTGCTGCCCGGAAGATGGAAGCGACGGTGCTTTCCGGGAAAACGCCCGGTGAATCCGGGAATGCGCGCGTCGGCCGGGCGCTCTACGAGATAACGGCCTTCCGCTTTGAAGACCACATAAAGCTGGTGATGAAGGCCCCGGATTTTGTAAAGGAGATTGTGATTGCGCTGCCCGACAGTACCTCGTCGTCCTATATCGGGCTGACCGGCGAGCACTGCGAAATCCGGAACATCACCGTAAAGACGATGGACCAGGAGGCGCATGCGGGCGACATTCCCCGGATTGTCGGGGAAATCAGCTACATCAATCACATGGAAGCTGACATCAAGAATGTCCAGATTGACAGGACGCGTTCTGCCGCAACGGAAGGAATTCCGCTGGATGACCGCCTGCGAATCGATTTCCATTCCATGAGCCTTCCCATGGCAAGCCTGATCTGGCACTGCCCCTATGTGGTGCTGTATTATTCGGCGGATGGAGCTGTCGGCGGGGAAGATTACCGCGAGTATGCCCTGATAAAGCTGAACGGAGAAAGCAGCGGGGCGGACGAATCTGCCCAGACCCGGTTCAAGCTCAAGAAGAAAGATGACTTCCCCGGCTGGGATGCATGGAAGTCAATCAATAAAAAGGGTTTTGAATACGAAGTGTCGTTCGAAAAGCGGGGCGACAGGATTATTCTGCGGGCGGATAATCTGGGAATCGGCATCGAGAGCGTTACGACTGTTGCCGCGTGCCCGGACACCGTTTATGTTGCCCTTACCGGTGACCAGGTGGCCCTTACGGATATACGAATCCGCTGAACGGGCCGGTGAGGAACGCCTTGGGTTCCTCATTAAACCTGTTTGGAAACGTAGTTTCCGAACAGGTCTATTGCGCTGCTCAGCTTACGATTTCCCGGATGACCGGCTTGCTTGCCGGGGGCA
>CADCQA010000156.1 GCA_902803415.1 uncultured Spirochaetaceae bacterium
CATACCGTAACGCTGGAAGTGAAGGAAGGCGGAAAGATGCCGGAACTGGTAACCAACCTCTACGACTTCCTGCCCGCCGCCGCAACGAAGCTCATCTGCACCGAAACGCTGGGCAAGGCTTTTGAGCCGGAGCAGTGCTTTGAAAACCCGGACGGTTCGCCGATAGTCTTCGACACCGACTTTGAGGGCAACAAACGCTCCGCAACCCCGGTGCCGGGGCCCTTCGAAAAGCGCAGCTAACGGACATCTAAAAAAGAATCCCCCGGTACATGCCGGGGGATTTTTATTATGCTGTTCGGAATGTGGCTGTAGCAGAGCGGCATCCAGTTTGCCGCAGCCAGACTACTATGCCGCCACGTTGAGCACGATGCCTTCTTCCGGGATAAGCCCTGCAAGGCCATAGGTCTGCGGCTGGGAAGCAAGCACGATAGCAGTGTGAATCTGCTCCTGGTATTTCTGGATAAGCGCGTCCTGCTGCTTATCGGTAAGCGCAAAAACGTCCGCCTTTGCAATGGGGTTTTTCTTCATGCTGACAAGCTGGTCAATCAGCGTGTTCAGCAGGTGAACTTTATCGATGGAAACAGTGCTCTGGCCGGCCCGTGCGGCAGTGCCGTGCACGTGGCTGAGCTGTGAATAGACAACCGCATTCGGTTTTACCGGCACATAAAGCCTGCCGGATGCGCTCGCAAAAAGCGTCCTGTATGATGCTGCGTTAAGTGATATCCCATTTGAATACATTTTCCTACCCCCAAATTCATTATCGGAGGGCAGGAAAATTTATTTAGCGGGAACCTCGAAAAACTTTAGTTTTTCGAGATGCCTGGCCCCAAATGCAAGCTTTGCAAGCGGCTCAGAATACCTGGCGGCTCCAGGCATCAAGCCGTTCCTGCAGGGACTGCGGATGCACCTTTTCGCTGGTATTCAGGCTTTCTTCCAGGTAGGGCAGCACAATGCGTTCCTTGTACGTAAGCCAGCGCGCCGGAAGCATGCCCTCCATGCACAGAAATTCATCCGCGGGCAGGTTGCCGAGCAGCGTCCGGTAGAATGAAGGGAATATGGTATTGTTCACGTTCTTTACTGATGAAAAGCCGCCTGCTATCCCGAACTGTACGGTATCAAGTTTCATGTCCCGTGCCCGCTCCAGCATCTGCCGCTGCGACTCTTCCCGGAAAAGCCACTCGATAAACTGCTCCGCTTTCTGCGACTCCTTTGTGCGGCGGTACAGGCCCAGCATCACAATGTCGTCATCAACCATGATTTTTCTTCCGTCCGAAAGCCAGCGGAACGAAAGGTTTGCAGAAACTTCTTCGCCGAGCGAAAAGAATTCCTTGCTCGACATGTATGCAAAAAGGCAGTGCCCGCTGGAAACCTGCTGGTACTTGGGTATAAACAGATACTTAAACTGGAAGTTCTGCTCGGTTTCGGTATCCGTGTTGCAGCTTGTCGTCCAGTCCCGCAGGTAGTTCACCGTCAGCTTGAGCGAATCTTCATTCCAGGAGAAGGTGCTGTCCTGCTCGCGGTAGTCTGTCCCCTGCAGCTTTGACAGCTGGTAGGCAAAGTCCGCGTCCCACGAAGGCGCATAGCCCATGGCGGTAAAGGCGCCGTTCTTCGTCTGCCTGTTGAATTCCGCAGATTTTGTCTTGAGCACGCCGATGGAAATGATGTGGTCGTCATCCAGCACGGAGTCGTTTCCCTTGCTGAGCACCATCGCCGGCAGGTTAAAGTTGACCGGCAGCAGATACTGGCCGCCGTTGATTTCCCCGTACTTGAGCAGTTCATCGTAGAAGGCCTCCTTCCGGATTTTCTGCTCCCCGAACATATAGTCGAGTGAGGAAAAATATTTGCGTGTGGATGAATTTTTGAGCCAGGAGGCAATGACGATATCCGGCGGCTGCTCATCCCGTGCGGGCGGCAGCGAGCGGAAGGCCTCTTTCTTGTAAACGACGACAGCCTTTACCGAGTGGCTTGCATTGAAAAGCTCCGTGTAGGAAGCAAATTCTTCCTGGTCAGTCCAGATGATAACCGGACTCTGCTGCTTTGCGCAGGAAAAAGTGATGAACGCCTGGAAGGCAAGCAGCGCGACAAGAAAAACCCTTGCCGCGCCGGAATGTTTTTTTTCAGTGAGATGCGAGCGCGTCCGCTGTATCGTAGATGGCTTTGTATACAATATCAATCTTATCCTCTTCAAGGCTGCTGAATGCAACGCGCAGCGTGTGCGCATCGATTGCTATTGTACCAATTCCCTGCTCTTTTAGCAACGTCTGCCGCAAAAGCTCCGCGTCCACGCTCTGCAGGTGGAACGCCATGAAGTAGCCGGAATTGAACGGCAGGGGCGCAATTTCGCTGCTTGTGTGCGAAGAGACAAACTGCTTTACCAGCTTGTAGCGCCGTTCGAGCACCGTACGGAATTCCGCCTTCTGCTTTTCGGTTTCCGGGTCGTTGTAGGCGCGGAGCAGCAGGGACTGCGGCGGCGTAGATGAGCAGGACACAGAGGAGCGGATTGCACCCATCAGTTTCTTGACGAGCGCGTCGTACTGCTCTTCCGTCAGCCCTTTGCAGCCAAAAGTAATAAAGCCGCAGCGGAAGCCCCACACAAAGTCTTCCTTGGTGGGACCGTCAATCTTTGCCGCAAGCACGTTGGGGCTCAGGTCTGCAAGATAAGCGAAAAGCGACTGCTTTTCAATATCGTCCTCGTAATCAAGTCCAAAGTATGCGTCGTCGCTCCAGACCATGACCTTGGTGCCGCCGTCTGCAAGCTGCTTCACGAGCGCAACGACCTGCCGGGCTTCCGCCGCCGTAAGGCTGTAGCCGGACGGATTCTGCGGGAAATTCAGAAGAACACGCACGGAGCCGGATTTTGCCTGCTCGGTAAGCGTCTGACGCAGCCCTTCAATATTGAACTTACCGTCCTTGAACATGGGGAACTGCACAAACTGCGCATTGCGCCGCGCCTGTGCAATAAGCACG
>CADCQA010000157.1 GCA_902803415.1 uncultured Spirochaetaceae bacterium
AAACAAAAATTTTTTTGGAATTTCTATAGACTTTTTTTGAAAAAATCAGTAACCTTTTAAACGTAAAAAGGTTTAACTGTTTGAACGGTTAAACAAAAGAACGTTCTACAGAACATGAGCCGGGTTCCGCGGGCCTGTGAGGCCGGTGCCGGCAGCGCATAAAAACGCAGAGTTTAAGGAGAAACACTATGAAGAAGATTTCCAAGGTTTTGTCAGTCGCAGCAATGATCATGGCAGGCGCAGCCGCAGGTGCATTTGCAGATGCAAAGGGTACTGAAATCATGCAGAAGGCGCTCGATGTGGAAAAGCCCAAGTTCAGCGAATCAATCGTGGAAATGACGCTCATTGACAAGAAGGGTGCCAAGGAAGTCCGCCAGGTGCACGAGTTCGGCCGCAACCGCGACGACGGAAAAGGCAACAAGGTCACCGACGTGACGATGCTTTTCCTCTCACCGGCAAACGTGAAGAACACCCGCTTTCTCCAGAAGGAGAACCATAACAAGGATGATGACAAGTGGATTTACCTGCCGGCACTCAAGCAGACCCGCCGCGTAAATTCAAGCGAAGGTTCCAAGTCATTCATGGGCACGGACGCAACCTATGACGATCTGTCAACCCGCGGAATCGATGAGGACGATCACCAGTACATCGGCGAGGAAGCAAAGGAAGCCGGCGGTACCACCTACTCCAACTGCGCAAAGATCAAGGAAGTTCCCATTGACAAGAAGGGCAGCCAGTACAGCTACCGCATCACCTGGGTTGACCTGAACACCTACGTGCCGGTCTACACCGAGATGTATGACAAGAACGACAAGCTGGTGAAGGTGCTCACCGTTCCGACCATCACCAACGAAAAGGGCTACACCATCACCCGCGAGACCAAGCTTGAGAACGTCCAGACCGGACACTCAACGACGCTCAAGATTGTAAAGCTGGCACTGGACAAGCCGATTCCGGACCGCAACTTCACCCAGGAGTTCCTGAACACCGGCAAATAAGCAGCCTTCAGTCCAAACTGCGGCAGGCAGCACGGTAAGCAGAGGAACTGCAAGGGCCGCTGCTTATCCGCCTGCATCACTACAGCTGTCCGGAAGCATCAGCTTTCCGGACAGTTCACCCCCTTGCACCGGAACAGCATCAAAATTAAAAAAGTAAAAAAAAGGAGTATCCACTATGAAATTGACGAAATATATTGCAGCGGGAACAGTTTTACTCATGGCAGTGTGTGCAGCCGGCGCACAGGAAGACGACTTCAGTTCCTTTGATGACGACTTCAGCAGTGATGCATCCGATGACTTTGGCTCTTTCGGCGATGACGATGATTTTAGTTCCTTTGGCGACGATGATGACTTCGGTTCTTTCGATGATTTCGGCGGGGACGATTCATCATCAGGGCTTCCCATCACATTCAGCGGAGACCTTTCGCTTGATGCCCGCTGCTATTTTGCAAAGAACGATTCAAAGCGCTTCATCAACGGCATTTCTGAGTTCACCTCGCTTAAGCGCGGCAAGATTGACGCAAACGGCAATGAAGTGGGTGTAGAAGACTTTACGCTTGCAGGAATTCCCCGTGCCAAGCTGGGCATGGACTACAGCGGCACTTCTGCCGACGCAAGCCTGCACCTGAACCTCTGCGAAGACACACTCATGAATCACCCCATCGACATCATCGACGAACTGATTCTGCGCGGATACTTCCTTGACAACCACTTGGTTCTGGAAGGCGGCAAAATGAAGGTCGTCTGGGGCAAAGGCGACAAACTGCACGTCTTCGACAATTTTAATTCTGACAACTACTCGGATTTCATCATCCCTGACTACATAGACCGCCGCGTGAGCACTCCCATGATCCGCGCCGTATATTCCTTTGAGCAGCCCAGCCTGCGCGTCGAAGGTATCTTTACGCCGTTCCTGCCGGTGGATCAGTCCGCAAAGGAAGGCGTATGGACGCCGCACATCTACGCAAAGCTCATGCAGACTGTTCTGCAGATATCAAGCCTCAAGTACAGCGAACTCAACAACGACTTTGATGCCCTGTACAAAACTGCTCAGGAAGCCTCAGACAACATCATGCCGGACACCAATTCACTCGCCTACGCACAGCTGGGCCTGCATGTGACCGGCACCGTGGGCACGCTCGACTGGGGCGCAAGCTTCTACTCAGGACGCTACAAGCAGCCCTCTGCCAACGCAAAGAAGCTGCTGGACATGCAGGATCCTACCTCGGAACTGTACCAGCGGCTGTACAACAATGCCGTGGCAGAGGCAACCGCAGACGTGACTGCAAAGGCAACGGCTGATTTCCAGGCGGATGTAGCAACATGGATGCAGAATCCTGCTGCACACGCCGCACAATTGGGAGCCGTCACAACCGGAGGACAACTTGACCCTGCAAAGGCAAGGGCATACATCGCTGCAAACTATGCGCCAAGATACATGGCTTCGGCCACGGCAAGCGTGCGCAAAAAGATGTACAGCGCCCTTGAATACCCCAAGCTGGACTATGACCGCAAGCGCACCATCGGCCTGGAAGCAGCAACCGTGCTGGGTCACTTCAACGTGCGCGGCGAGTTCGCCTACAACTGGACGGATGATGTGGCCGGCACCGATCCGTGGGTGCACAACAACTCGATCTCCTGGCTTGCAGGCTTTGACATTGACCTTCCCATCAACAACATGAACCTGAACGTGCAGGAAACGGGCACCTACATCCTGAACCACGACAAAATAGAAAGCGGTAAGTACCACAAGTATGACGTTGACTATGTACCGCAGGACAGGTACCTGAATGACAAACTGGTCATCAATATCACCGATTCATGGATGAACGACAAGCTCAAGCCGGAAGTGACATTCCTCTGGGGCATAGAACGCGGCGACTGGGTACTGCAGCCCAAAGTCTCCTACTGCCCCACCCCGGAGCTTTCCCTTACGCTCAGCGGCATGTACATAGACTGCCGCGACGAAAACAGCGAATTCTACGAGTGGAAAAACAACAAGTTCATCAACGTGGGCATCCGGTACCAGTTCTAGGCAGATGGAGCGGATACACGGGGGCTGCAAAACGAATGCGCCCCCGCGTATCATGCCTGCGCAAAGGCTTGTGTATTCCCCAGCAAAATGCTATACTTTTCTTCCGTTAAGGAGGAACACGTATGGCGGATTTCAACGAAACAGATTTGCAGCAGGCATACCAGATGATAAAGCCTGCTGCCGTAGTAGCAACAAAGGGAGAACATTCCTACAACCTGACTCCCTACGGCTGGATAATGCCGCTCGACTACGAACCGGTTACCAAAGTCATATTCAGCTCAGATCCCTCACATCAGGCAGTGGCAAACATAAAGCGGACAAAGGAATTCGCCGTCTGCATACCGCTGCGGCAGGATGACCCGTTCATCGAGCAGACAGGTTCTGTCTCGGACGCAAAGGCAGACAAATTCAAAATGTTCGGCATACAGGGCGAAAAAGCAGAAAAAGTTGACGTACTGCTGCCCAAGGACAAAATTTCCGGCTGGATTGAATGCAGGTTCGTACGCTCCATCACGGAAGGCTCGGTGGAGCTGATTATAGGCGAAGCCGTCGCCGCATACAAGCGCTGAGCAGCAAAGCGCAAGGCAGGCTCCGCATCGGGCCGAAAACAAAAAGGGCTGTCCGGGAAACAAAAGCTTCCGGACAGCCCCTTTGTTTTACTGCAGCAGCGGCCGCACTTAGAATACAATATCCATCACTTCATCGGCAGAAGAAACAGGGATGAATTTAATGCCGCTCTTCACGTGCTCCGGAATTTCATCAAGATCACGCACATTTGCCTTGGGGATAATGATGGTCTTTATCTTGTTGCGGCGGGCGGCAACCGTTTTTTCCCGCAGCCCGCCGATCGGCAGCACCTGACCGGTCAGGCTCAGCTCGCCCGTCATGGCAAGGTTCTGCTTGATTTTCCGGCCCCGCAGCAGCGAAACAAAGGTCGTTGCCATCGTAATGCCCGCAGACGGGCCGTCTTTTGGCGTAGCACCTTCGGGGATATGCAGGTGAATGGTGTTCTTTTCAAACCATTCGGCATCCTTCAGCTTGTGTGCAAGGGCATACTGCTTTGCCCAGTTCATGGCAATCTGGGCGCTCTCCTTCATTACGTCGCCCATCTGCCCGGTCAGCTGCAGCCCGCCCTTTGAGGCGGCAAAGGCGATGCTTTCGATGAGCAGCGTGTCGCCGCCCATGCTCGTCCACGCAAGCCCAATTGCGGTGCCCGGCACGGACGCAGTCTTTATCTGGCTTTCATCGAAGACGGCCTTGCCAAGGTACTTGCGCACCTCCGGCACATCCACCGTAAACGTTTTTTCCGCCACCGCAGCCTTTATCTTTGCAGTCTCCTCCGCGGCAATCTCTTCGCGGCGCGCAATAAATGCAACTTCCTTGTCATGCAGCGTCTTTTCTTCTATTTTTGCCTGCTCCTGCTTTTCCTTTTCGGACAGCTTGGCAGAACTGCGCCGCACCGACGCAAGGCGCTTCTTTTCCGCCGCCAGCATTTCCTCCACGGTGGGCATTGCCACAGGCGGATTTTTCTCCTCGAACGCGGTAACCTGCTCGCGCACAATCTTCCGCGTTATCTTGTCAATGCACTTCTCATAGTTGCGGACGCCCGCCTCACGCGCGTATTCTGTGGCAATAAGGCTGAGCGCCGCCTTGGTAAACTTGACCTGCCCCTTCTTAAAGCCGTTCTTGGCAAGATTTTTGGGTATCAGGTACTTGCGGGCAATTTCAATCTTCTCCTGGTCGATGTAGCCGGACAGCTCGATGATTTCCGCGCGGTCAAGCAGCGGGCGCGGAATGGTGTCCAGCGTATTCGCCGTCAGAATGAAGAACACGCCGCTCAGGTCAAAGGGAAGGTCAAGATACGTATCGCGGAAGTTCACGTTCTGTTCAGGGTCGAGCACCTCCAGCAGCGCAGCAGACGGATCGCCCTGCGCGCTCGCATTCATCTTGTCCACCTCGTCAATCATGAAGACCGGAGACTTGGATTTGGTGATGCGCAGCCCCGAAATAATCTGCCCCGGCATGGCACCGATGTACGTACGCCGGAAGCCCTTGATTTTGCTTTCATCGTGCTCGCCGCCCACACTGAAGCGGAAAAATTCCTTGTGCATGGCACGTGCAATGGAACGCCCCACGCTGGTTTTGCCCACGCCCGGCGGTCCCACCAGAATAAGCACGGAACCTTTGCCTTCATGCGTGAACTTGCGCACGGAAAGGTATTCCAGAATGCGCTTTTTTACGTCGTCAAGCCCGTAATGGTCGCCGTCAAGCACGTCTTTGGCACCGCTCAGGCTGAAATTTTCCACCGGGCGGTCATTCCACGGCAGGCTGCACACCAGGTCAAGGTAGCTCCAGCTGGCATTGTATTCCGGGTCATGCGGGTCGGTCAGCTGGAATTTCTCCAGCTCGTTGTCCACCGATTCCTTGATTTCACCGGTAAAATGGAAGGCCTCTATCTTTGCCTTGAACTTCTGGAAATCGCTGGTCTTGGTGTCGCCGGCAATTCCCAGTTCCTCCTGAATGCTCTTGAGTTCTTCCCGGAGGAAATAGTCGCGCTGGTTCTTCTCGACCTTGTCATTGATTTCATTCTGGATTTTTTTCTGCACGCGGAGGATTTCTTCCTCCTTCTTTATATAGACGAGCACCTGATTCATGCGCTCGCGCACATTAAGCGTCTCCAGAACCTGCTGCTGCTCGTCCTTGTCAATGTTCAGGATGGAAGCAACGAAATCAGCAATCTTGCCGGGATGGTCTATGTTCACCATGTTCAGGCGCATTTCCTCCGTGAACATGGGGTTGTTCTCGCTGATTTCCTTCATTTCGCTGACGATGGCACGGGTAAGCGCCTTTATCTCGAAGGTGTTGTCTTCAACGTCATCAAGATATTCCACCGCTGCAACCATGGGGCTGGCGGCATTGAGCGTCTTGCGGATCTTGAAGCGGTGTATCGTGGAGACGAAGGCATTCACGCCGCCGTCAGGCAGGTTTATCTTCTTGATAATGCGGGCAACGGTACCCACATCGTGCACATCGGCAAGCGATGGCTTTTCGGCATCGTCCTTGAGCATGACAATGCCGATGTAGCCGTCGTTTTTGTACGCCTCCTCAATGACTTTGGTATCATCGCTGTTGTTTATCATGAGCGGCGTAAAGATACCGGGGAATATGGGGCGCCCGCCGATGGGGATGATGTACAGTTTATTCGGAAGCTCTTCCTTTGCAGGAAGCATAGTGTTATCGTTTGCCATAATATATCAAATATACCGAATTTTCCGCCCGGTGTCAAAAAAAAGTGGCAGTTCGTGCCGGGGGCAGCAGGAAAAGAAAATACGCGGGAGCGCATTTTTATGCTGACTCCCGCATTGCACGGCACAAACGGCTAGTTTTTTGCCAGATCGCAGATTATCCGGATACAGGCCTCTTCGCCGATTGAAGAAGAGCGGAGGCAAAGGTCATAATACTCTGCCACGCCGAATTCCGTATCAGTATAGTGGGAACAGTACTTGCGGCGCATTTTGTCCACGGCATGAAGGTGCTCGCTTATTTTCTGCTCCGAAAAATCCTTCATTTTTTCTTTCTTCATGCGCTTCATGCGCCAGTAAGGGTCGGCGCCGATGAACACATGCAGGGAATTATCGAATTCCCGCAGTATGCTGTTGGCATTGCGGCCCACAATCACGCAGCCGCCTTTTTCGCCCAGGCGGCGGATCACCTGCTTCTGGGCGGCAAACAGTTTTTCGTCAAGGGGCTTGTTGTAGAATTCAAAAAGGCTCTGTCCAAAGCCGAACATAAAGGGCACTTTTTCATCCCACTTCACCACGCGCTCGACATCCATGCCGAATTCCTTTGCAGCCTGCAGTATAATGGCCTTGTCGTAATACTCGTAGCCAAATTCCTTTGCAACCGCCCGCCCTATCGAGCCGCCGCCCGCACCAAATTCACGGCTTATGGTTATTATCTTTTTCATCGCGCCGCCTCCTTAAAGAACCTTGTTCAAAAAGCTGATTGTGCGCTCTTCCTTAGGATGCAGAAGGACTTCTTCCGGGGTGCCCTGCTCCACGATGTAGCCTCCGTCCATAAAAACCACGCGGTCTGCAACCTCGCGGGCAAAACCAATCTCGTGGGTAACGACGACCATCGTCATTCCGGCCTTTGCAAGGTCTTTCATGACGGAAAGCACCTCGCCCACCATTTCGGGGTCAAGGGCAGAAGTCGGTTCATCAAAAAGCATGATGGAAGGATTCATAGCCAGCGCGCGCGCAATTGCCACACGCTGTTTCTGGCCGCCGGAAAGCTGCTGGGGAAACACCGAAGCCTTGGATTCCATGCCGACCCTTTCAAGAAGCTTCATGGCATTTTCAGAAGCCTGCTCCTTTGTCTTCTTTTTAAGGACAACCGGGGCAAGCATTACGTTGTTCAGCACGTTCATGTTCGGAAACAGATTAAAATGCTGGAACACCATGCCAATGTTTTCGCGGGCAACGTTTATGTTCACGTGCTTGTCCGTTAAATCGGTGCCGTTCACAATGACGGTACCGGCAGTAGGCTTTTCCAGACTGTTAAGGCAGCGCAGGAACGTAGACTTGCCGCTGCCGGAAGGACCGACTATGACCACAACCGTGCCTTCTTCTATGTCAAGGCTTATGTCCTTGAGGACTTCCAGCTGACCGAAGTTCTTCTTTAAATGCTCCACATGGATTTTCAGGCTATCTGTCATGAATCTTTATCCTCTTCTCTATTTTTTTGGCAAGTTTACTCAGCGTAACAATGACAATCATGTACAGAATGCCGACAATCGCCCATGTCTGGAAATTGAGGAACGTGTTTCCGGCAATGGTGCGGCCGGTGTTCGTAAGTTCAGGGTAGCCAATCACAGACAGGATTGAAGTGTCCTTAAGGGTGATGATAAACTGATTTATTATGGAAGGAATCATAACGCGGAATGCCTGCGGCAGCACCACATAGCGCATGCTTTTTGCATACGAAAGCCCCAGGCTGCGGCTGGCTTCCATCTGGCCTTTGTCAATGCTTTCAATCCCGCCGCGGAAAATTTCGGCCATATAGGCACCACAGTTCATGGCAAGCGCTATGGTACCGGCCTGCAATGCCGTAAGCCTGAAATTTGCGGCACCAAGGAGCTTTATGCCCTGCGGCACACCAAAATAGATAAAGAAAGCAAGGACTATCATAGGAACGCCGCGTATGGCGTCTACATACACGGTTCCTATGAAGTTAAAGATTCTGTTGCGGCTGACATTCATAAGTGCAAATATCAGGCCTATAAGCATGGCAAAAAGCAGCGCAAGCAGCGTAAGCAGCATTGTGTAGCCCAATGCCTTGAGCAGCATTCCAAAATAAGTGTGCAATATTAAAATCATTCCGCAACAGCCTCCGTATAAGGGCATCTCGAAAAACTCACTTTCGTGACTTTTTCGAGATGCCAAGGGAGTTTCAAAAGCGGAAACGTCCTGAAACTCCCTCTTTTGTTTTTTATTTAAGGTACTTGCTCAGGATTGCGTCATACGTACCGTTGGCGCGGATGTTCTTGAGCCCGGCGTTGAACATGTCAAGCAGCTTCTGGTTCTTGGGATTCATGATTGCAAATCCATACGGCGCACCGCTGCTTTCCATTCCGGCAGGAATCTTGAGGGCAAGCCCTGCAGTCTTGATGTTGTCTGCCATAATCGGGGTGTCTTCCACGCAGGCCGCGCTGTTACCGTTAATCACGTCCTGATACATCGTGGGGGAATCCTCAAAGCGGGTTATGGTATAGCCGTAGGTGTCCTTAAGGCTTTCCGCAAAATCTGCACCGGCAGTGCCCGTCTTTACCGCAACGCTTTTTCCGCGCAGGTCTTCAAAGGAAGAGACGGAAGAATCTTTCTGAACAACAAATGTCTGGGTGGCATTGTAGTAGCCGTCAGAGAAAATCCAGCCGTTGTCAATGCGCTCCTGCTTGATGGTGGCACCGGCAATAAGCCCGTCTGCCTGACCAACCTGAACGGCCTGCACGCCGGCATCCCAGCCCAGTGACTGCAGCTCGTAAGAAAAGCCCTGATCCTTTGCAACGGCAGCAAGGATGTCCACGTCAATGCCGACGAAATTGCCTTTTTCATCAGTATACTCAAACGGGCGGAACACCGTGTCCGTGGCAATAATCCAGTCTGCCTTCTGCTGCTTTTTGCAAGCTCCCATTCCACATACAAGTGCAACAGCGCTCAGCGCTGCCAAAATGCTTTTTTTCATACCAACCTCCATTTTTTTGAAAAAAAAAGAAGGCAAAGATACACCTGATTCTACAGCGCCTTTGCCTTCCTGCATAGCGGAAACTATACCGGAAACGCCCGCCCCTGTCAAGAAGAGGCAAATGCCGGGCGTGGCCGGCACTTGTCCGGTTACGGGCGGTGACGCGGCTCTGCCGGTGTTATCTGCATCAGGCGCAGGTCGCCGCTTGCTTCCACGCTTTCTCCCGGAGCACAGGCAAATATATCCTCCGCCTTTGCAGCTTCGCCGTTAAAAGTCCCGGTGCCATCAAGCACAAAGAAAAGCACGTAGTCGCTGGGGATTGCGGAACCAAGCGCGCGGTCAATCTTTGTGCTGTAGGACTGCTCCACATAGATTTCTTCCAGAGTGAAGAACGGGCAGGAGAACACGCCGGGGAACCTGCGCACATCGCGCACCCCGCCGGTCTTGATGCAGGCAATGCCTTTTTCCACCTGGCACTCACGGCCCCGCCCCCAGTCGTACAGGCGGTAGGTTACGTCGCTTGACTGCTGTACTTCCAGCAGGCGCACTCCGCCGCCGATTGCGTGGACGGTACCGGCAGGAAGATAGACAAAATCGCCCGGTTCCACTGTTACGTAGCGGAGGCAGTCTTCCAGCGAATTCGCCTGGATTGCCTTGCGCAGCTCGCTGTCGGTATACACGCCGTTCAGGCCGTACACAAGCTGGGCGCCCTTGTCCACGGAAAGCACATACCAGCATTCGGTTTTGCCGCGGCAGTGCTCGTACAGCTGCGCCTTTTCGTCATCGGGGTGCACCTGTACGCTCAGCCGGTCGTCAGCCTGTATGACCTTGACAAGCAGCGGATAGTCACCGCCCGCGAACGAGGCCAATTCCTGCTGGCAGCAGTTGGGATGCGTGGAGGCAAGCCACAGCTCGTAGCCCCAGATTCTTTCCGATTTGACAGCATTCAATTTAAGCATATTTTATTTCTCCCACAGATGTTCCGGGTAGTAGCCGTCCTTGATTTTTTTTGCAATCTCCGCCTTGACGATTTCCCTGTCCTGCGGATACGTCATGCCGAACCACTGCTCGGACGACGTAAAGAATTTTATGCTGCCCTTGCCGTTGTGTACGATGTCGCTTGCAGCAACGGGAAGCAGCGCCTCTGTTTTGGGCTGATCGAGCGATGTTTTCTTGAAATCGTCCCAGTAGCGGTGGAATTCCTCAAAGGCCTTCAGGCTGAACGCAAAAAGGTTCATGCTCACCCACTCCTTACCGGTGAGCGGAATTTCCTTTCCGTCAAGCTCGCTCACAATGCCGCCGCCCTTGTAGCTTATCTTTGTGTTTTCCACGATGGAATCAAGGAAGCCGTTCTTTACCGTGCAGACGCCGCGGCTTACGGAACCGCTGCGGCTCATCGTGTTGCCCAGCACGTAGCCGACCATTGCGTGCTCCGGAGACTGCGGGTCAAGCGCCCCAAGGTAGCCGCCGAGCGTGCGGAAGGCATCGCGTCCGTAGTAATCGTCGCTGTTGATGACGGCGAAGGGCGCCGAAACACTCTTTTCCGCGCAGAGTACGGCATGAACCGTACCCCAGGGCTTTGTGCGGGCGGCAGCACGGGAAAGCTCCTGTGCATCCAGCAGTGAATCCTGGTTCTGGAACACATATTCCGCATCAAAATTGCGCGCAACGCGGTCAAAAAGCCGCTCGCGGAAATCCTTCTCTATATCTTTCCTGATAACATACACAACCTTGCCGAAGCCGCTTTCCCGCGCATCATACGTTGCGTAGTCCAGCAGGCATTCGTTATGCAGCCCCACTGCATCAATCTGCTTGACGCCGCCGTAGCGGCTCCCCATCCCAGCTGCAAGCACCAGCAATGTCGGTTTCATCTGAACCCCCGTTTTTTTTCATCAATTAAGCCAAAATACTTTTAAAACTGACTTATGGGAACCTCTAAAAACTTCAGTTTTTAGAGGTAACTTTGAATATGCGATGTTGTAAATCGCGCTATTCAGCGATTTACAACTCGACGGCAAACTCTAAAAAGTCACGGAAGTGAGTTTTTAGAGTTTGCCCTATTATATCATAAAAAGAAAAGCACTTCTACATTTTTTGTGCCGGAGTGCGGAATCATCACGTGTAAAAGCGATGCGGCACCCCGGTTTTGCGCTGCTGCGCAGCAATTTCAGCGGGTCACGGCTTCCAGAGCAATCTTCATCATGGTGGTGAATGAAGTCTGCCGTTCCTCCGCAGTGGTCTGCCCGCCAAGCAGGATATGGTCGCTCACCGTAAGCACGGCAAGCGCCTTGCGGTGGAATTTTGCGGCAAGCGTGTACAGCTCGGCGGCTTCCATCTCTATGCCCAGCGCGCCGTACTGCGCCCAGAGCTTCCAGGTGGATTTGTCGTCATAGAACAGGTCGCTGGAAACACAGAGCCCCACCTTGGGGTCAACGCCAATTGCGCGGGCGGCTTCATGGGCCTTTGACAGCAGCACAAAGTCGGCAACAGGGGCAAAATGCATGCCGCCGAAGCGCTGGGTGTTAAGCCCGGAATCAGTGCAGGCGCCTTCAGCAAGGATAACGTCGCGGAGCGCTATGTCCTGCTGCACCGCGCCGCACGTGCCCACGCGCACAGCTTTCTGCACATTGTAGAACTGGAACAGCTCGGTCACGTAAATAGAAAGCGACGGCTGCCCCATGCCGGTGCCCTGCACGGAGACGCGCCTGCCGTTATAGGTGCCGGTAAAACCGTACATGCCGCGCACCTCGTTGTAGCACACGGCATCCTCAAGAAAATGTTCTGCGATAAATTTTGCGCGCAGCGGATCTCCGGGGAGCAGCACTGCGTCAGCAATTGCACCTTCCGGTGCGTTGATATGCGTACTCATGCTTCCAGTATAACAGAGCGGAGGGGAAAAAACCAGTAAAAAATTGTGTACTACTATTTTACAGTTTTCTTTTTTTAAGTTATCTTCAAAACTAATTATATCATTTGACTTTTCATTACCTCATTCAAATCTTTTTTCGCTCTTGTCCATAAGGTTCTTCTAAAGAAATACCAGTGTGTGATTTTGCCAACTACAGCACCGCCGCAACAGGTTTAAGGCTATAGCCCAATTCATGGAGGACAGAAAGCAATGTTTTTAATTTTACGTTTTCTGCCTTGCCAGTTCTAAGATGTTGAATAGTGGTAGGTGAAACTCCTGCACGAGCCGCAAGTTCCCTCACGCTTAAATCAGAATGTTCCATTTGTTCACACATAAATTCGGAAATAAGGAATTCTTCATAAGATTTTTCGAAACCTGCCTTCCATTCTGGATTTTTCATCATTCTGTCAAATGTACTCATAGTCTTCTTCATAATAACTTGCCTCCTTTATGCGTTTTGTATAATCCATTTTAGCATTAACAGCACAATCTTTATCTTGTTTCTTAAGTTTCTGATTTTTTTTAACAAAAGCATTTGTTATGATTATTTTATTCCCTTCAAAAAAGAATGATAGAAATCTATTGGGCTGCGGTTTAAAAGCATAGATGCCATCATCCTCATTTCTGAACTTTGTTTTATCGGATATAAAGCCAAAATCGCCCATTCGCTTTAAGAGATGGAAGAATTTCTGCTGCTCTCCTGTAGAAAGGTTATTGAAAAATTCAAGCGGTTGACTTTCGCCCTTTTGATTGAAATACCACTCAATCGTGAATTTTTCACCTTTGTAGGCCAAATATTCTTTCATAATTCAAGCGTAACACTACAGTGTAACAAAGTCAAGCTTTTTGCTGCTTTCTTCTTTTAAAGAACTCAATCAGAGTTGAAATTATTGCCAATTCGTCTTTTTCTAAGCCATCCATTTTCTGTGCAAGCTTAAAAACTTCTATAGAAAATGGGCTTTTATGTTGAATAGAGGATTCTGTTTTTGAGTCAAAACCGTTTACCAAGAAATCTACGCTCACGTCTAATGCTTTTGCCAGTTTTAGGGCTTTATCTACAGGCGGCATTGAATTCTTAGTTTTTAAATAGCTGCTTATAGTTCCAGAGTTTATGTCAGTCAATGCAGCAAGCTGTAGTGTTGTGAGGTTTTTACAATACATGGCTTCTTTTAGGTTTTCTTTAAAACTCATTGTATTATTCTATAAAGATTTTACTAACCTTATTTCAGAATTGACAACATTTGATAATGAGAGTTATAATTAGAATATTTGATAACTTATGACATAATAAGCAATTTATTACTAGAAGGAAGGAAACTAATATGGAGAAGGATGATTTATTTATAAAAATTGGAGAACTTGGCAAACTTGTTCTTAGGCTTGGTAACCAGAATATAACAAAAGAGCTTGAAAACAAAATAGCCATTTTGCAACAACAGCTGGAAGAGGCAAACAACGAAAAAAAATCGAGATTTAGTTGATTCCCAACAGAGTAACTGCAATCCGTGTGAATGAACATATGCCTGCTACCATAGGCTAAAATGAAGCTCCCCGACGCAAGCGTCGGTGTATTTGGACCCGTCTAGCGAATTACGCAAAATCATCATGAATCAGGCAGCTCTGCCTTGTTGGGCGGAACCGCCTGCATCGTTGTTGCTCGGCGTTATTACCAGATTGAAACCGTTGTCGCCTGAGTTCTCGGATGCGTTCCAATCCTGAACACCGCCGGATATGACGCTAGGTAGCCGCTGAGTGAGCTGGGGAGCACAATTCCGTTCCGCTTTAGCTGCGTGCCGACCTGCGCCTGGAGTGCAAAGGCAAGAGGCCTTCCCTGAAGCTGTTCAGTTTCCGCAATCACCTGCTTTACAGAGGCAACGACTCTCTGAAGCAGAAATTCAGATCCCGTACCTGCAGAGGGGGCGGACACAGCAGGATGCCGTATCTGCCCCGAAAGATTTGTCCGTGCCGGATAGTTCTTCCGTACCGAAGGAGTTACCGGAGCCAAAGGTCTTCCTGTTGCTCCGCAGGCGGTTCCCTTCATGAGATTCGTCATTGAATTGGCATGGGAATGAAAACTCTGAAAGATTTCTTTGTTCTCTAGCAACTCGAACAAATCTATCGATTCAAAGCAACAATCCTTCAATTCTTTTGAATATCCAGTGGTTTTTACGCCGTTCGTGACAATTTCACCGTAGAGAAGAATCGTTTTGATGCCCATTGCCTTGAGGTCCTGAACCAAGATGATATGATCAAGATCACCGGCAAAAAGAACCAGGTAGTCAAAGGCGCTTAAGTCTGCCTCATCCTTTATCCCTGAGTACATCATCGTGTCGATCCCTTTTTCCCTGCCGTTCTGAAGGGGACGGCCCCTGGCACCAAACCGTGCCAGTCTGAGGGCGTTCTCATACTCGTTCCGCACAGCATTGGGTCTTTCAAGGTCGGTTCCCATGTAGTAATGGCGTAAACTCGCCGGTAAAATGCATTTTTCGCCTATGCAACCTCCCAGAGCTTCGCAGGCCGAGTTTACGAGGCCTTCAAAGTTCATTACTTTTCCATACACACTCTTTATATGCTTATAAAGCGTGAACCCGTAATAACCGTCGATAACAAACGCTATCGTTTTCATAGGCTATGGACCCTCCATCCTATTATGCAGGTGATCTGCAGCTCTTAGGTCTGCAGCCAATAAGAATACCCTAAGGTATGCTTCTATACTCTAATCTGGGGGATATTTTTATCCGTCCAGCTTAACCCCCTGGAATCCATTTTATCCAGTTCATCACTGAAGGGCAAAACTCTTTCCCCTTCATTTCTGGCTTATGTACTCTTTTTAAGCCATCACATCTCAAGACTGACACAGCCTTCGAATGCCGACTCCGGTATTTCTGCAAACGGGAATGAAAACGGACCAATGACGCGCAGGTTCTGACAGAACCAGAACGCCTCTTCCCCTATCGAGCTCAAACTCTGAGGAAGTTCAACCGACATGAGGTTCCTGCAGTTTGCAAACGCCCGGTCACGGATAGCTGTAACACCTTCTGGTACCACTAGGTGCTCAATGTCGCAATGCTCAAACGCACCTTCCCCGATTTCGGTTATGTTTACCCCTGTCAGGTCCAGCGTTTTTATGTTCTCCGGTACGCGCAAAAGGACATGATCCTCTATAATGACACCCAGAGGCATTTTTGTTTCATTGCCGTTTGACATCCGTTATTCCTCACTCTTACAATCTTCTTTATAAAACTTGATTTCAAGAATTCCTCTGTCTAAAAGGCGGCATCGGCATACGTTTCCGTCAAAAGAGCAGGCAATCACCAGATCTTCAAATCCCTGAAAACGAACTGTCGCTCCGGCAAAGTCATTCAGGGTCAATACGTTGGTTTCGTTCATTTCAATCTCCTTCAGTTTAAGAATCGTGACCTCCTGTTCCTCTTTCCAAGGACAGGAACCTCTGCCGGTTCCAGGAAGGACTCCCGGAACGGACTATACTACCACACTCCTTCTTCGATCCGGACACAATCGGCGAATGCCAGTCGCATCATCCAGCCTTGCTGCCACTCCAGATGGTGAAGGATCTCTTTCTTGAAATCCTCATCCCGGATGGCCCCTGCAATCATTCGGGATGCTTCATACTCCGTTGCGTTTGGAATGTTCGCCCGCAGAAAGCCGAACCAAGAGAATCGGTAGAGTGACTTGAAGCGGGAATGGAGTCGCAGCCACACAAGGTCGCACGTCCCCTCCCCGTACTCAGGCTGAATATGCTCTTTGATGAGCTGTGCCAGTTCAGGCTCATCGCGAAGAGGTGAACGCGACATGACAACGAGGAAGCGATAAATGCCGGGATGATGCTCGGCAAGAAACAGCTCGACAGACATCAAGGTATTCAGGATGTCACCCTTCAAAACCGAAATGCGGTCTTTCAGCCTTGAAAACAGCATACTCAAACTCCTTTCTTCAATGGTGTACCTGCTCATGTACTTCTCCTCCTCTGGGTTGCTGTAAAAAGCCCCCACCACCAGCAGAACAGTTGCGCTTCTTTTTTGAAACACGCCTAGAAGAAAATCTAACACAAAGCTTTCAAGAGTTTCAAAACAAATCCTTGACTTTTTCCTCAAATGCAGAACTCGGAATTGCTTCAATTTTCAGGCGGGCAGTGATTAACGGAGCGTGTGCCAAGAGAAACTCAGAGCCCCTCTTGATAGGCAGGGAAAACACAGGAGGGGGAAGCGGCCGCCCCCCCCCTCCTGTCATTATTCATATTTGCTTATTATGTATATAGTTACTATCAACAAACTCATTAAAAAATATCCGTACTAAAAATCATATCAAATTAATCTTTATTATACTAGCAATTATACTATACACTACATTCCGGAATGCAGCTTTAAAACCAACGAGGCAGCCTTCTGACAATCCCGTGTAATCTTCAATGATGCACCTGCTCATGTACCTTTCCTCCTCCGGGTTGCTGGAAAAGGAAGCGGCACCAGCAGAACAGCTGTGCTTCTTTCCTTACTCCGTCAACCTGATGATTCCAATATACTCCAAACTGACTTCATCAGGTGAAACTTTCATTTTATAACAACTTCTTTTTGAGTACATCATGCACTGTAGCGGTACATGTACTTTTCCATGTCAACGCTCACTTCCGTCAGCGCAGACTCGACGGTTACATACGGGTCAATAGGAACCAAGCATGTACTCGTTGTCCTCCATACACACTCCTTGTAAAATGGATTTCTGAAGAAGAGAACTCTCCCCCTGCTCCCAAGCAGGAGGAGAGAGAAGACAGAGGCGGTCACCTACCAGTCTTTCACCTTCTTGAACTTCTTCCCGCAATACGGGCAGTCGTCCGGTTTGTTCCCTTTTTCCCATGAGACGGAACTTCCGCACTTGCGGCACGTTCCACGTTTCATGACCGTATGCCCGCCGTCATGCGACTGCTTGCTACACAGCTTGACAATCACATATCCTTCGGCTCCGCCAGCTACGACAGGGCCAAGTTTTTTTACGATCACAGGCTTGTCATAGACACCTCCGTCACGCCAGCCCCTGTTGTAACTATCAGCCTCTCCGGTCCAAAACCCGTGACCCCATTGCTGCTTACTCATGTTTCCTCCTCAGCACATAGTCACGTGCCTTTATCATGATACATACAAGATAGCACAGAAAGGCAATGATGGCAGAAACAAATGTTTTACATTTCCTGATTATACTCCAGACTTATTTTTCC
>CADCQA010000158.1 GCA_902803415.1 uncultured Spirochaetaceae bacterium
ATGTTCAGCACGGTTTCGTGCAGGTTGCGCGCGTTGCGGTACGTCAGGTTCCCCGCGAAGGAGAAGTAGACGTTCAGCCCTGCGGAAAGGCACTGCTTTGCATACCCGGCATTTTCGCTGTAGCAGTGGAAGACCGCCCCTTTGTCGGGGATGCGGTCGCAGAGAATCTCAAAGATGTCCTTGCCGGCCTCGCGGTTGTGGATGATGACCGGAAGGTTGAATTTGCGGGCAAGCTCCAGCTGGGCGATGAACAGCTCAATCTGGCTGTGCTTGTCGCCGAACTGCTTCAGGTAGTCCAGCCCGGTTTCGCCGATGGCTACCACGTTTGGCAGCTTTACGCTCTCTTCAATCACCCGCATCCAGTCCGAACCGCAGGATGTGACTTCTGACGGGCCGACACCAACGGCGTGGTAGATGCCTTTCTGGGATTTCAGGATATTGTATTCCTTCTTGAAATCGTGGAGACCGTTGTTTATGCTTATAATGCGCGAGACTCCCGCCTGCCTGGCCTGCTGGATAACGCGTAGCTGTTCGATAGGGTCGTCATATATCAACCCTATGTGGGCATGAGTATCAAAAAATTGCATTGCTTAATCCTTAAAACGTGTCGTTCATGGAGGCAGAAATCAGCCCCGCGATATTTTTTTTTCAGAACAGGTAACTTTTTCTGCTGTTCTTCCGAATATAATAACATAGGAGCGGGTGCAAGTCAACTTTATTTTGGAAAATTGACAGTGCGCACGCAATATGCTATACTGGATGCCAGTTGCATCTGGCAGATGGGAGCTTCCGGCGGACTCCTGCGGTTTCCGGGGGCTTGCAGAGGGGTAGTTTTGGCACACGCGCATCGGTATAAGAAATTTGAAAAAAGTTTCGTCGCCCGTATTCTTCAGATGCTTGCATCGGGCTGTGAGCAGGTGCGCCGGGCATGTGTGCGTGTATTCCGTCTTTTCGACGAAAAGATAACCCTCATGATTGTTCCCCACGAAAAAGGCCGGGTTTTCACTATACAGACGAATATCTTTGCCATGCTGATGGGCTTCATCATCTTTGCGGGCATCACCTGTTCTTTTATCTATTTCAATAAACGGACGGCGGGAAGTTCCCTGGAGATAAGCCGCCTGCGTGCCGAAAACAAGGAAACGCTGGCAAGCCTTGACGAGCTGCGTGACGAAAACAATAACCTGCTGCAGACGGCAAAGCGTTTTCAGTCTTCCCTGAGCCAGTCACTTTCGCTGCTGGGCATAAACCAGAGCGGTACCGTACAGAAGGGCACCGGCGGTAACGGCGACCTTTCTTCCCTTTTTGATTCCAACGACATAACATCCGGTTCCCTCCGCGAAACCTCCGATGTCCGCCAGCTGACCGCCTACCTTGAAAGCGCCGTGCAGCCGGTGGAGCAGATCGGAAGGATGCTGGAGACGCAGGGAACGCTTTTTACCGACATTCCGAACATCTGGCCAATCAAAAACGGCATCGGGCATATTTCCATGGGATTCGGGCAGAATATTCACCCGATTACGCAGCAATGGTACATCCACAAAGGCATTGATTTCAGTACGTGGCGCTCCGGCGATCCCGTCATTGCAACTGCCAACGGCCAGGTTATGACCGTCGGTTTCTCCAAGGATTTCGGTAACTATATCATTATAAAGCACAAGCATGGCATTTATACCCGCTATGCCCACCTTGCCACGACCCGCGTGCACAAGGGCGATTCCGTAACGCAGCGCCAGATTATCGGCACTATCGGCAGCACCGGTGTTTCGACCGGCCCGCACCTTCATTACGAAGTGCATATCGGTTCCGATGTTGTTGACCCCGCAAAGTACATTAATATAAAATAAAGTCATGGCATTATTCAGCGAAGACATTTCAATAAACAATGTGATAAGCAGCGGCTCTTCAATCCGTGGGGACATCAAGATAAACGGCTTTATGCGCATAGACGGCGATCTTGACGGCAACCTTGAAAGCACGGGGGATGTCATCGTCGGCGAAAAAGCGCGCATTCGGGGCAATGTGAGCGCCCGCTCCATTACCATCGGCGGCATCGTGTGCGGGAATATCACTGCACCGGAATCCGTGCGGCTGCTTTCGTCCAGCGCCGTCATCGGCGATATCCTTACGCATTCCCTGCAGGCCGACGAGCACGTTGTTTTCCACGGCCATTGTATTTCGCTCCGGGATGCTGATTCTTACGCGGCCGCCGCCCGCACGTGGGAAAACACTCAGGCAATTGTCTCCAAGGTGGTCAAGGTTCAGTAGATGGACATAGATTCCTTAAACCAGAACCAGGGGCTGTATTTTGCTGCCGCCCAGTCTGCCGCCGCTGCCGTGCGTCCGCAGCAGAAGGAAAAATCAGATAAGTCCAAGCGGAAAACCTTTGCTTCGGCCCTGCAGCGGTCCCATGCGGAACACGAGCTTATGGCAGCGGGGCTCCCCAAGGAAATTGCGGGAATGGAGCCGGACGAAGCCATCGTGTACCTGAAAGATGCCGCTGATATTGCCGCCGACAAGCTGAAAGAATGCATGCTGCCGGAAAACTTCAAGAATTACCGGCAGAAAGTTACGCAGTTCATGCGCTACATCGTAAAGAACAACATGGCGGTCAAGCAGCACATGCGCTACCGCTCGAATCCCAAGCGCCGCCTGACGCTGAACCCGCATGTGCAGGTTGTCGTCATCAACCAGAAGCTCGATGAATTTGCCCGCTGGCTCTTGAGTTCCCACCGGGATACGCTGCGGCTGCTTGCTAAAATAGATGAAATAAACGGTTTGCTGGTAGACTTACTGGCAACATAATTGCTACAATAGACCTGTTTTGAAGCTGAAGTTTCCGAACTGGTTTAATAACGTGCACTCGTTTTGTGCATGAAAGGATGCCGATACATGTCAGATATTTTTGAGAATGATATAAATGAAGGGAACGAAGACCTTTCCGCGCTGGAGGACGAAAGCTCCGAAAGCCGGGTGACCGGTACTTTTGTGTTCCCTTCGCCGCTTTACAAGCTCAAGCTGGAGTATTCCTGCGAGGGTGTGTATGCCACGGCCCCGGAAGGCCTGGAGCTTTCTGCGGGGGCGCATGTGATTATTCCCACGCGGTATGGCAATGACCTTGCGGTGAATCTTGGCCGCTCCGAATCGCCGGTGGGCATACGCCCCGGTGACATTGTGGAAATCATCCGCGTGGCAGATGCAAAGGACATGCACCACGCAAAGGATTTGCAGGAGCGCGAAAAAGAGGCCTTCCGCGTATTCCGGGAAAAAGTTGAACACCATAAGCTGGACATGAAGCTTATAACCGTGCACTTTCTTGTGGGCGAACCAAAAGTCCTTTTCTTCTTCTCCAGCGACAACCGCGTGGATTTCCGCGAGCTGGTAAAAGACCTGGTGTCCATCTTCAAGATGCGCATTGAGCTGCGGCAGATAGGCGTCCGCGACGAAAGCCGCATTACCGGCGGCCTGGGGGTCTGCGGGCGGCCGTTCTGCTGCCATTCCATCAGCGACAAGCTCCGTTCCGTGAGCATCCGCATGGCAAAAGACCAGAACCTGAGCCTGAATTCCATGAAAATCAGCGGACAGTGCGGCCGCCTGCTCTGCTGCCTGAGCTATGAATACGACTGGTACGAAGAAGCCCGCAAAAAGCTCCCCAACGAGGGCATCAAGCTAGTGTACGACGGTACGAGCTTCCGCGTAACGGAGGTGAATCCGCTTTCATCCATGGTGAAAATGCAGGGTGAGGACGGGCGCGTCCTTGATGTGAACGCAAAACGTTTTGTCCGCGAGGGCGGGCGCTGGAAAATACTGTAGGGGCGGAAAACCGTTCAGCGCAGGACGGCGACAAGGGATTCTTCCTTGCCGCTGAAGGGTGTTTTCAGGAAGTCTGCGTAGAAGGCGACAGAAGAAAAGCCTGCTTCCTGCGCAAAGCTTTTCACTTCCGCGGGGCGCAGCAGGTATGCCGGGCAGTTTTCCATGACGGGGAGCAGCCGCCCGTTGCCGGTTTCCACGTTCTGTGTGACGCTTGCCCTGCCGTCGTCTGCGATCCATACTTCCGAAAAAAGCTTTGCCCGCAGGCTTTCCCTGTTTGGCAGCTTGATGAGCGGTTCCCCGGTGAACGCGTCAAAATTCAGCAGCCCCAGAATACAGGTGCCTCCTTCCGACAGCAGCTGCCTGCAGTCAAAAAAGAATTTGCGGATAAGCGTCTGGTCGTGCAGGAATATAATGCGGTTGTCCAGGCAGGAGATGATGTTGTAGAAGCCTTTGCCAAGGAAGCGTGCCATATCGATAACCGGCATCTGGAAGAAGCGGATGGACATAAGCTGGTTCCGCCGCCGCAGGTTTGCAGAATGCAGGATTTCCTGGTACGATTCAATGCCCGTTACGTCGTGTCCCTCGCGAGCAAGCTGGCTTTCGAACATGCCGGTGCCGCATTCAACCCGCAGAAATTTGACCGGTGATGTATATGTTTGCGTAACGGAACGGTAAAATTCCTTCTGTTCCTCCGTTACGGGAAAAAGTTCATCGTAATATTCTATTAAATTCTCTATTATTGACATAGTATTATTATAGGTGGGAATCCGGGAATTTGCAAATTTATTAGTGGGTGGAGGAAGCCGACAATCCACGCCGTATACCGTGCCGCTACCGGGCGGATACTGCGGTTCCGGCTGCGTGCATTACGAGGCAGGCTGGCTCGGTATTTTTCCATTGCAATCAGCTTATGCAAACCAAGCTTTTGGCGGGAGACTCAGATTGACGAGTCAACAACAACGTTGACAGAGTCGTTTTGGTTGCTGCTTGCTTTGATACGATTTTTTACGGTGTCATCCTTAACCTTGACAGTCACACTGGAAGAGGTACTGAGGAAGCAGTCCCCCCAATTGTACTCGCTGACATTGGTCGTTTTGACAATGATGGTGCCAGACAGTTTGCTGCAGCATTGGAAACAGCCGATCATGTTGTCTACGCTTGCAGGAATCGCCGAAGCGGACGCCAGCTTGTCGCAGTCCCTGAAGGCGTACCTCAAGGTTTGCAGGTTGGCACAGGCGGATAAGTCCGGCGTCTGGATTAGACTTTTGCAATCTTCAAAGCAGTTCTTCAAGGAAGTCACGGTGGAAGGCAGCTTGGGGGCTTTTACCATGTTCCTACAATTATAGAAACCTCTTTCCATGTCCGTTATGCCGTCCGGCAGCTGTGTTTCGGACAGGTCTACGTACTTTGAGCTGTTCGAATTCAAGATAGTCTTAATCTGCGTCCAGTTGCTCGTAGTCAAGCCAGTAATCTTAAGCTTTATAGGGTTATCTGCGCGGTTTGGTGTACTAAGGCCGCTGAGGAACGTAGCTAATTCGTCAATAGAGACTTCATGGGTTACAGATGACAGTGAGAAGCTTATCGTCTTTGTGTAGGTTTTGGTTTTGTATGTCGCGGTCACCGTGACAGTTGTTGTTCCCGGTGTCCAGCCTGTAATCGTGACATTTGCGCCTGTCTTCGTGGTTGATAAAGAACTTGAGCCGAATGAAACTTTGCCAGTAGTGCCACTGGGGTTTGCCGACCAGCTGAAGCTTGCGCCGCTCAAATCTTCAAGGCTGGCTTTAAGCGTCATTTGGCTGTCGGTAGAAAGGGTGTTTCCCGTTAAGGCTACAACACTGTTTGTGCCGTCTTTTACGACAAGGTTGATTACCGTGATTGTCTTTGTGCCGCTCAGCTGTTTGCCCCCTGCCGTTGCAGTGACGGTTATTGTTGTAGTGCCGCCTTTTTTCGCGGTGACGGTGCATCCGTCTGTGTTTGCCGTCGGGTCATTGGCAACGGTTGTGGTGCCTGACGTATAGGTGATATCAGACAGAGCGCTTATGTTCACGCCCTCTGCGCCCAGTGTAAGCGCAATGTCGTTTGCAGTGGCGGGGGCATCCGCGGCACTGTTGAATTCCAACGTATCGTCGCCAGTCAGCGTAAGCCCTGCTACGGTAACAGCAACGGTCTTTTCTATATATTCGCCGTCATACGTTGCCCGTACGGTAAACGATTGTGTGCCGGTTGTATCTGCCTTAGGCTTAACCTTCAAGACATTGCCAGAGATTGTTGCATCAAGCGTTGTACTTGTTGTCGGTGTCCATTCGTATGTTACGTCACCAGCCGGCAATCCTGCGAGCGTCGGGGTGATGCTGGTGTTTGTTGTTTCATCACTTGCCAGCATCAGTTTGTAGGTGGGGTCGCTTATGCCGGCAGGCTGTGTGAACGAAGTGTCTGCACATGCGAGCGATAGCTGCAGTATGGAGATTTCTTTCTCTGCGCTGACAGTAGTGCCGCCCACGTCGGCGGTGACGGTAATTTTTGTCTTGCCGCCCGCCTTGGCGGTAAGCGTCACCGATGAGCCGCTCCCGCTGGGGCTTGGGCTGCCGAGCGTCGCGACGGTGGGCGTGTCGGATGTCCACTGCCAGTTAGTAGGCGTGCCGGTGATGCCCTGCACCTCTGCTACAAGCGTTGTGCTGTCTGTTGCGCCGCCCATACCGAATGACTTAGGACAGGTGGTGAACACGATTCCTGCCACGGTTACGTTAACGGTGGCAGATGCAACCATCGTGCCGTTATAATTTGCCATAACGCTAAAGCTTGCAGTTCCTGCGGCTCTTGGCTTTACGGTGAACTGTGCAGGTGTCGAGTCGTTCATCTGTATATAGTTCAATGCAGGGTCGGCGCATGTCCATGTGTACGTCACGGCCGGCATATCGCTTCCATTCAGCGATGCGGTGAGTGTTTTTCCGCTTGTATCAGCCGTTGACAACACAAGGTTGTAGGTGCCGCTTGACGGGTTTGTCAGCCCTGTACCGCTCAAGTTCACATCGAATACATAGATATCTATCGTCTTCTCTATCGTCCGGCCGTTTACATTCGCCGTCGCTTTGGCAGTTGTTTTGCCGCCGGAAACAGGGGTAATCGTCACGGTGCCGCCGCTTCCGGTGGAGTTGACGCAAGAGCCTGCGGGGAATTCCCATCCGCATGTTATCGACGGGCTTGTATAGCCTGTTACCGAGGCGTTGATGCTTGTTCCTGCCGTATCGCTTATCGAAAGCACAACCGGGCTTGCCGGCATCGAGAGCGCCGCCGCGGTGACGGTCTGGGTTGCAATCGCCGTCAATGCGCCGTAGGTGGCGGTCACCTTGATGGTTGCCTCGCCGGATTTGCCCGCCACGGGGCTAACCACGCCGCCCGCGGAAATCGTCACTGGTGCGTCCGTGGTGGGGCTCACTACTTCCCACGTGTACGAGGGCGCCGACGGGAAACCGACGGGCACCGCCGTAAGCGCAAGCGTGTCGTCCTCAGGGATGACCGGGGAAGTGTCGCCGTCCGGCGTGCTAATGCTCACGGTGCAGGAACTGTACGTTGCCCAGAGTCTCAGGTGCCCCTTGTAGGTGCCATTGTTCGGGATGCTGCCGCTGACGCTGATGACCGGGGTGCCGCCGTCGCTGAGCGCCCAGCCCGCAAAGTACATGGTGATGCCGCTGTCGGGGTCTTGATAGGTTTCCGACGCTGCGGGGAGTGCCGTGGGGCTGGCGTTGCTGTACTTTGTGGGAGCCGTACCGCTGATGCTTGCGCCGGCGCTCTGTGGGGTGCTGGACATCAGGCATTCCAGCGGGTACTGCACGTACATCGTGACGGTGTTGCTCCCTTCCTGTGTGGTGGTGGGGGCTGCCTCCGCAATCAGCGGGGTGCCCGCGCCGTTTGTGCCCCACGCACCGGCCAAGGTGAATTCTGCATGTGCGGAGAGCGTGGCGCCGGTGGGCACATTTTCGATGGCCTTTGCCTGCGTATCATTGGGCATGAAGTTCAGCGTAAAGGTTGTGCCGTCCACTATGAGGGTAACGCTGTACGCCGTCCAAGAGACTTGCCCGCTGCCGCCGTTTGCGCTGGACGGCTCGCAGAAGGGGAGCGGGTTTGCGGGCGGCGTCACCGTGATGTAGCCCATACTACTGTTTGCAGAAACCGTGGTGCCGGTCTGCTCTGCAAAGTCTACGCGCTCGCCAACGCTGTACTGGATTGCATCCGTGCCAGTGACGGTATTGGGGGCAGTTCCGCCGGTACCACCCCCACCCCGTGTATTCCGGGAATTCCCGCTGCCACTGCCGCTGCTTCCCCCGGAGGAGCCGCCGCCACCGCCGCTGACAGCTTCGCCGTGGGTGTTCACCGCGTGCGCACACCCCGCAAACAGTCCCGCCGTCAGCAGTGCCGCACACAGCAGCCCCACGCAGGAGGCAGCGCGCCACTTGGCAAAAGCAGCGGATTTATGGGGAGCGGATACAGACGGCATGGAAATTTCCCCCTTGGACGAAACGTTTTTCGGATAGTTTGGATGCTTCCAAAGTGACTTTAGGATAACTTTTGAAACAAGCGCGTATCTTTCATTATAATGCGCTGCTTGCAAGAAAACAAGGTGTCCTGCAAGCTTTTTATTTCAGCACGTTCCTGCCGCGCACGCCGGATGCAGCCTCCTCCCCTAACGTAACAGGGGCGCGGGGCACTTCCCCGCAAAAATTGATTTCCGCGGGCACATCCTGCCGCCCTAGAACCGATACTCCCACGACAGCGGGAAGCTTGCCGCCCAGGAATCCTCGCCGTCAGTCCAGTACTGGAACGTTGCCCCTGCCCGGAAGGTGTTGCGTCCGGTTACATACGTTATCTGCGGTGCAACTTCCAGCATGGGGGCAGCCTGTTCTGCATGCCGATTGTTCCCGCTGCGGTCGCCAGAGCCGTTGATGGGGTGGAACCAATAGGTTCCCGTTGTGTACATAGGCAGGTCGGCCCTGCCCTTTTCCCGCTTGACCGCAGAGCCTATGCCACCCTTCGCTTCGTTGCCAAAGTCCAGCACAAGAGCTGCCGCAAGTGCACAGCTGAACTTGCCGGGAAGCAGGTCGTACTCAGCCTTAAGGCCCGTGTACAGGTCGTATATGGACTGCTCCTTCTGCACGTTCCACAGGGCATCCGCGCTTAGCCGCCACTTGCCCTGTGCCGCCGACGCCGCAAGGCTTACCTTGTGCCGCCCGCCAATGTACACCCGCTCAAGCCCCATGCCGTCAAAGTCCAAGTAGCTTACCCGCGTTGCCTCGCCGTTGTAGGTGTAGCCTGCCCGCAGCTGGAGGAAGGCAAGCTGGGCGGCGGCATACACGCCAATGCCGCGGGTAGAGGTGCTCAGCAGGTCGTGCACGCTTAGCCCAACCGTAACAAAGTCGGCTATGTTGTAGTCTGCCCCTGCGTTCAGGACGAACTTGACGCCGCCGGTATCCCCATAACCGTACTGAACCCGTTTTACGTTTCCGGTGAACGCCGCATCTTCCGCCTCGGCGTTCAGCCAGTTGGGGATGCCCACAAGCTCAAAGCCCATCGGCAGTTCCGCGGCAAGCCGCAACCCCTCCAGGGGCGAAAGCATCAGCCCAAAGCCGTCGCCCTGCAAATCCGCCTCGTCCAGCCAGCGCCCCAGGGCAGGAAGGTAGCCGCCCTCCGTCCTAACGTTGCGGTGCAGGTTCACCTCCACAAGGTCGAAGGGCATAAAGCTCAAGTACCACTCCAGTCCTGTCCACGAAAAGCAGAGGTCGTCATGGTTCAGGGCATGGTTTATGCTGCTCCAGTTTGCGTCATAGGGCGTCCAGTGCTGCCCCGCGTCACTAAGGGAGAACTCCGGGGCAAGCAGGAAGTCAAGCTTGTCCGACTCGTACTGGATGCAGACCTTCTCTTTTATGCCCGCGAACTCCGCGTTGTAGTTCTGCCGCCGTATGTACTCCAGCCACTCCTTGTCGTTGTTGCGGCCAAGGGCTTCCACCACATCCGAGGAAAGCACGTTCCAAAAGCTAAAGCCCTGCGGAAGCCCGTAATCCTGCGTGGCCTGCGCCGCCGCCTGCCCCGGACACAGGAAGGCCAGGCCCGCAAGGAAGAAGGCGCACACAAGGAGGGGGAAGCGTTTTATAGATGCAGTACGTTTCATGTAGTTTCCTCCTGTATATGTCTTATGGTTATTTTTCCGTAAAGGAGCCCGCATTGCATTTACCCCTCGCAGCATGCAAGGTATGCGGAGATCGATTGTGCGATTATCTTGGAATAGGCGCAGATGTTGGAAAACCGCCGCGACGGCACAAGGCGGGTAAACAGGTCTATGGCATTCTCATCGATAGAAGCATAGGACTTGAGGAGCTCTATCTTGCCCACACAGAACTCAACGGCCTTCCTGAAGCTTGCGGGTGCCTCATAGGCGTCGCTGTCCTCGCCATCCTCCTTATTGAATTCCCACGCACCGTCAATGTCGGCCTGAATCACCTTGATTTCCCTGAAGCAGCTGTCCGTGCCCAACAGGACAAGCTGGCCGGCTTCGTTCTTGAGAAGCGGGGCGACCGCCCTAACCGCCTTGAACCAGTCCGCACGGGACTTGAGCTTTTCCTTATCCACAAGATCCAGAACGGCAAGGTTGGAGCGTGTCTCGGCGTAGAGCCTGCGGAACAGGACGTTGACCCGCTGCTTGCGCTCCTCTTCCTTGGGGTCGCCTGCGAACAGCGAGAAAGCCAACACGGCAAGGTCAACGGTGTCTTTTATTGTAGAAATTGCTATCATACTATTCTCCTAATGAAATGAATGTAGGAACCTCGAAAAACTGAAGTTTTCCGAGGTATGCTGAAAACGTCTTTATGATTTATTTTTCATCATCAAACTCCTTCTCAGACATGATTAATTAAAAACATGAACAGGAATGCCGTAATACAAGTATGTGTCATACTCTTCAGTACTAAAAGTTTGCACGTTATTATTACTATAATCATAATACTCATAATAAACACCAGCATTACCAGTCGTGGAATGAGACTTGTTTGATGTCCAAAAGCGTTTATTTCCTATTGTAAAACCATTAACCTTGCTAAGTGCTTGCTCAAGTTCAGTAACATTTTGAAGTATTAACGCAAGTTCATTTTTTGCAGGTAAATACCAACCACTTGTATAGCCTGGAACCGAATAAGTATGAACCCAATACATCACAGGAAAAACCGTCGCCATATCCGCTGGTGCTATCGGGAAGCGGGTGCCAACATTCTGTGTTGTTGCTTTGTTGTATAAAATTGTATAGTTTCCGCTTCCGTCAGTTCGAGACATAACATAAATACCCAGAGCGCCATTAAGGGTATGTGTTGACCATATTTTTTGACAACAAGCTAATCCTATACCTTTTTTTGACACAGCATCAAATATTACGGCAACGGCATCACTCTGGTGTGCAGCAAAGTCGAAACTCGCGTCATTGTAGGCTGTTGCAGAGCCATCACTAAACACGATGTCCCCAACTGCATTTGGAGAAGCTTTTGTTCCAATTCTGCCAGTTGGTGTAGGGGTTGGACTTGGTGCTGGCGTAGTGCTGCCGCCAGTTCCAGTACCACCAGTTGTTCCGCCTCCTGCTGCGGACGTTGTTCCTCCGGTAGCATCCGTGCCGCTTGTGCCGTAATAGCGGGTGTC
>CADCQA010000159.1 GCA_902803415.1 uncultured Spirochaetaceae bacterium
ACAAAGAAGGGCAGCCCGGTCTGGAACATGGTGAGTCCCAGAAAGTAGATGATGTCCTGCGACACAAAAATGCGGAAGTTCCTGTTGCGGAAGGTCTTCAGCAGCGAGGCGGTAACGGAACTGCTGCCGGGCACGCAGTCGCAGTAGTCCTTTTCGCGGATGGTGAACACCGGCACCAGCATGCAGGCTGTTGCAACGGCGGCAAGGATGGCAAAGGTAATGCGCATCGCGGGAATGCGCGCAAGCCCCGCCTCCATGAATGCGCCCCAGATGACCGGTGCGGAATAGCCCACGGCGGTGCCCACGATAAAGGTGAGCGAAATGCAGGTTGAAAGCTGCAGCTTTTCGTCCTGGCTGTGCGTCAGCTCCGCAAGCAGCGACGTGTACGGCGTGCAGTAGCAGGTGATGGCAAAGTAGTATGCCGCAACAAAGACGAAGAGCCACGCAACGTTTACCGGGGAAACGCCGTTCACCGGGGCGCAGAAGACCAGCACAAAAATCAGTCCGAGCGGAACTGCGCTGTACTTCATAAAAGGAATGCGCCGGCCAAGACGGCTCCGGCACTTGTCCGACCAGTTTCCCACCAGCGGGTCGGTAACGGCGTCAAAAATCCTGCCACCGGCGGTGATAAGCCCGATAATCGTCAGTATGCCCAGCACGACCCGTCCCTCCGGAATGAGGGAAACCATGCCGTCAGCCTTTGCAGCGGCATCCGGCTGGTAAAAGTACACCAGCCATGAACCGATAAGCCCGCTGATGATTGACCAGCCGAGCTGCCCGATTGCATAGCACCACATTTTTCCTTTTGTCAGAGATTTCATAGCACTTCCTCCTTTATGCCTGTACTGCCTTCAAAAGCAGGCCCGCAAGCAGCCTGAGCTCGCGGCTGCCGTCCGGCTGGGATTCAGCCTGCAGCAGTTCCCCGCTCAGGCTCAGTTTCTGCGCGGTGCAGAAAAAGGGATGCATGAGCGCAAAATACAGTTCGTCCGCATCCCAGTTGCCGCCGATGCTTCCGTCCGCAATGCCGCGCCGGATTGCATCCGTTACAAAGTGCTGCACAGACTGAATCATCTGCGCATAGCCGTCCAGCCGCGCTGCATCCATGCCGGAACGCACGGCAAAGGAATCAAAGAAACTGACAAAGCGCAGAAAGTCAGCATGCTGCTCGTACAGTTCCACGAATTTATCCAGAATCATCCGCAGCTGCCCCAGCCCGTCTGCATCCGCAAAACCGGCGGCTTCCAGTTCCGGCACAATGTGTTCCTTCTGCTTTCCCCACGCCCAGACCGCAGTCCGGACGGCAATTTCGTCCTTTGTCTCGTAGTAGCGGTACAGGGACGCAACGCCGATTTCCGCCTGCCGCGCAATGTCCGTCATGGCGATGGTATCGATTCCGCGGCGGGAAAACAGGGAAAATGCCGCCTGCAAAATGCGTTCCATCCGCGCATTCCTGAGTTCTTCTCGCTCTTCGTTCAATTTTTCTGCTGCAGTCATAGCGGCTCCTCAGCGTTCCCGGCCGGAAAGCGCAAGTTCCACTGCCCGGTAGGCGCCGGAATATACGCCGCCCTTGTCCGCATCCACGATGCAGCCGCACATAGTCCTGATGAGCGACGGATCGTCCAGCAGCAGCCGTGCAACGGATGCCGCATATTCCGGGGAACTGCATTCCAGCGTGCCGTCGCCCAGTTCCGCGGAATGAACGGCGCCCCACATTTCGTGCCCGCCGATTCTGCGGATGAACAGTTTGGGCACCGGGTAGAATGCAAGTTCGCTCGGCTTTGTTACCAGCACATCGGCGGCGCGCATCAGCAGGTTCGTGATGTAGACCGCACCGAAAATGCCCTTGTTGCAGAATGCATGAATGCCGCTCCCGGCAGACGGGTCACTGCCGCCGGCAGCACGCTGGGCAAAGGCGCATTCTTCATCCCAGTCATCAAAATGTGTCTTGACGCTTACGCCTTCCCCGCCGCCCCGCAGCACCGGGATTTTTTTCTGCAGCAGGTTCCAGACATTTGCATAGTCGCCGCAGTTTACATAAATGCATGCCCTGCCCTGCCGCACGGCCGGAAGCAGGCTCTCTATAATGGAAGCAAAGAAGTCTCCCTGGGCGCCCGCGCCGCCGATGGTAAGCAGGAAGCGCATGGGGCTTCCCTCTTCTGCACGCTTTACGCGGAGGGCGCAGTCCCGCCCGATGTTACTCACCAGCTCATGGTCAATGTAGTGACCGGTATACACAATGTCTGCGGCGGGCATGGGCGAAAGCACCTGCTCCCCGTCAAAGCCGTGGAGGGTGCGGTAGCCCCAGTAGGAACTGCGGGTCTGCACGGTATGCAGCGCCCCTTCGGACAGATGGAGGGCCATCGGCCAGTTGTCGGGGACGGCATTCACCACATGCGTCATGCCCGCATGAACGGCCGCCTGCGCGGGCCAGACATGGGTGGCAATGAAAGGCGTATCCTTGGGGATTGCGGCAAACAGCGGCGTCATCAGTTCGGTGCTTTTCTGGTCACCGGCATTGTAGCTGAGTTTCCGGAAGCCTTCGCTGTTGAGCGGTTCCCAGACAAGGCGGTTGAACAGGCGGCTTTTCTGCGACAGGCGGGATGCCGTGGAATACATGGCATTCTGGTACGAGATGATTTTTGTTGCCGTTGTTTCCGGGAAGGAATTGAGGTCGAACCAGAGCGGCGTGCAGCCCATGGACTTTGCCGCCGATGCCATTGCCATGGAAATCCGGTAGTGCCCGAATCCCATGCGTATGTTGCCGATAATGACAGGCTTTTCCGGCAGACGGGCAGCAAAGTCTGCATCTGCCGCCCCGGAAACAATCGTGCGGCAGGAAAATGCCGGGGTAAGCACTTCGTTGTCAACAAGCCCCAGCCGGTACTCCGCACTGCGGTCGTCCCCAAACTTCCTGATGAATTTCTTCTGCGTACTGCACGCCTTGCGTTCATCCGCTGCCCGAATCTTGTTCCCGAATATCGTCACTCCATCCTCCTTTCCTGCAACAGGCTATTGCATACTGATAGTATTACTATCTCTACAACATCAATAATATCACATTTCTGCTTTTTTGCAAGAGAAAAATGCCGGGATAGTGTAAAAATGTGTGGAAGGGAAAAAAGCCCAGGACCGCATTTGTAACACGCAGCGTTACAACCGCAACTCCGGGCTAGGGGCAACGGATTGCTGCCCGTTTCCGCTGGGAGCGCATTTTTGCAGTGTTTCAGTGCATCTCAGTTCTTTTACTGCTTAGTTTCGCTGCGTTCTTTCAATACAGCAAGGACCGCTTCAGTGTCAACGGCATCGACGGCTTCCTTAAGGCGGTTATAGACCGCAGCTTCGGCGTCGGGAATGCGGCTGCCCTTCAGTTCCTTCATCACCTGGTCGATCGAATTGAAATCCCCCACGGCGGCAAGTTCCTTGATGACAGTATAGGCTTCCTCAAGCCGTTCCGCGGAAATCTCCGGCAGGTCATCAGGATTTTCGTCGGGGAAAATCTTCTGGATTTTGTCCAGCAGCTCCGCAAGATGCTGCAGCAGGTTCGGCGTGGAGGCAGTGATTTCGCCGATGTCAACGGCATTGCCGCAGGATTCCAGATATGCAGCCTGCCGCGACAAATCCTGCGCACCGATAAGCCGGGCGGCGCTCTTGAGTGCATGGACGCGCACCGTATAATTACGGATGTCCTGCTCATTCAGATCGTGCTCAATCTGCGCAACACGGTTCGCTCCGGTTGCCGAAAATTCCTGCAGCACCTTCAGGAATGTCTCCCTGCTGCCGCAGTTTGCTATGCCGATTTCGCTGTCCAGCTCTTCAATCCGGGCAATCTGCTGCAGGATCTGCTCGTCCGACTGACTGACGGCAGGCACGTCCTCTTCCTCAAAGACACAGGCTTCGCTTCCCGAAACGCGGTGCACCAGCTCCGGCGGCAGGTATTTCAGCAGCATGCCCTCCAGCAGGCGGGGATTCACCGGCTTGGAAAGATAATCCGCAAAACCTTCCGAAAGGAATTTTTCGCGCACACCGGCAATGGCATTCGCCGTCAGGATGATAACCGGCGTATCCCTGTTGGGGAAGTCAATGTTCATATCCTGTGCCGCCAGCTGGATTTCATGCAGGGTGTCCACGCCGTCCATGCCCGGCATCAGGTGATCCATGAACACAATGTTGTAGGCGTTCTTCTTGAGCAGCTCAAGGCTCTGTTCACCGTCGGCGGCGGTGTCAATCTGCACCATCGTGCGCTTCAGCAGCTCACGCACCACCGTCAGGTTCATGGGCGTGTCGTCAACCACCAGAATGTGCGCGTCCGGCGCGTGGAACAGTTCCGCGGCAGGCTTCACTTCCTCGCGGTGGTGCTTCTGTCCGTCGAAATTACCCACCGGCTCACGGTTCCACACCTTCTGCCGCACGGAGAAATAAAAATCGGAACCCTTGCCGTAGACGCTCTCAACCTCAAGCCGGCTGCCCATCATCTCAAGCAGCTGTTTCGTAATGCTCATCCCCAGGCCGGAACCTTCCACCGTGCGGATGCGCCTTTCTTCTATTCTATGGAAGGGCGAAAAGATTTTGGGCAGGTCTTCCCGGCGGATGCCGATGCCCGTGTCGCGGACATGGAAGGTCAGCAGCACTTCGTCGTCAATGGCCGTGTCCTGCATGGAAACGGAAAGCTCGACGGAACCTTTTTCCGTGTACTTGACCGCGTTGTTCAGGATGTTCACCAGCACCTGCCGCAGGCGCACCTCGTCGCCGTGCAGGCCGTCGGGAATATTCTTGTCCACGTCGAGCACAAATTTGAGCCCCTTGGACGTTGCCTTGTCGCAGAGCAGCAGCACAAC
>CADCQA010000160.1 GCA_902803415.1 uncultured Spirochaetaceae bacterium
GATGCAGAGACTCGCACACGGTAACTGCAACAAAAAAATTGACTTTTTTTCAAAAAATCTGCGAAAAATGTACTTTCTTGACAAGGTATAAGGCAAGGAGTACATAATGGCAAGAATAAAACCATTCGAAGAATTAACCTTCCACGATGACTTTATGTTCGGCGTGATCATGCAGGACAAGGCCATCTGCCGCGAAGCATTAGAATGCTTGCTCGGCATAAAGATTGACCGCATCGAGTATGCCGAACCCCAGTACAGTGCCGATCCTTTCTACACATCCCACGGCATCCGACTGGATGTCTATGTGCAGGACGAAAGCCGCATCTACGACGTGGAAATTCAAAACCGCGACTGGCAGGACTTGGGGCGCCGCACCCGCTATTACCAGGGCATGATGGATACAGATTCTCTGTTGAGAGGCGAGCCGTACAGCAAGCTGAAAGACAGCATCATTATCTTCCTGTGCCGATTCGACCCTTTCAAAAAAGGAATTCCGTGCTATACTGTAAGGCGGATGTGCCTGCAGGACTCCGCAGTGAAGATAGACGACGGCGCGCTGGTGCAGGTCTTCAACTGCGAAGCGTTCGGGCAAGTTAAGGACCAAAAGCTGCGGGCGTTCCTAAAGTACGTGCAGAACGGCACGGCAGAGACAGATTTCACAAGGAGACTGAACAAAATGGTTGAAGCAAAGAAACAGATAGAAGGAATGAAAAAGACCTACCTGTCCTGGAGTCTGCACGACCACGACGTGCGCATGGAAGGCCGCATAGAGGGGCGCCAAGAAGGTCGGAAAGAAGGCATTACCATCGGCCGGACGGAAGGTGCTACGGAAAAAGCCCATGAAGCAGCGCGCAACATGCTTGCAGATAAACTTCCGTACGATAAAATTGCGCAGTATACAGGACTAAGCGTCACGCAGGTGGAACAGCTGGCGACGCAGGTCTGAAAATCTTTGCTTGTCCCCTACTGGACGCCAACGAGTTTCTGCGATGCAGAAACTCGCAGGGATTGCGGATGTTACCTCCCATGCATGTGTACCCCGCACATGGCGGCCGCCATCCCCATGCATGTGGGGGCAACCGTCAACAAAATGCGCTAAGCTTAAAACAGCATATATATCTTCCCTCTATTTTCATTCCCCTAAAAATAGTGTATCATCAGTGCACGGGAGGATTGTACTATGTGTGGAATCGTCGGGTATATCGGGGCTAAGAACGTTACGCCCGTTCTTATAGAAGGCTTAAAGAAACTTGAATACCGCGGCTATGACAGCGCGGGCATTGCCGTGTATGACGGGCAGGATATTGTGGTGCGCAAGGTAAAGGGCGCTATCAAGTTTCTGGAGGAAAAGCTTGCCAAGGAAATCGTGAAAGGGCATGCCGGTATCGGGCACACGCGCTGGGCCACGCACGGCGAGCCGAGCGACACGAACAGCCATCCGCACACGAACATGGACGGTACGATTTCCATCGTGCACAACGGCATTATCGAAAACTATGCCGACCTCAAAGCAAAGCTGCAGGCAAAGGGCGTGGTTTTCCGCTCCCAGACCGACACAGAAGTTGTCGTCCACCTGCTGGACCAGTATTACAAGGCCGAAGGTGATATTTTCCGGGCGGTGCTCGCAACGCTGCGGGTGCTGGAAGGCTCCTATGCGATCGGCGTTATCTGCAAGGATTTCCCCGACCGCATTATCGCCGCGCGTAAGGAAAGCCCGCTTGTCGTGGGGCTGGGCACTGACGGGAATTTCATTGCGTCCGACGTACCCGCGCTCCTTGCCCACACGCGCGAAGTCTGCTACCTTGGCGAAAAGGAGCTGGCCGTTCTGTACGCAGACCACGTTGACCTCTTCAACTTTGACGGCGAAAAAATCATCAAGCAGCCCAGCCATGTTGACTGGGACATCGATGCCGCGGAAAAGGGCGGCTGGCCTCACTTCATGCTGAAGGAAATCCATGAGCAGCCGAAGGGACTTACCGACACCATGCGCCCCCGCATCATGACGGACGGCAGCGGCACTCCCACGGATGTCTATTTTGAAGAGAACCGGATGGACGATGCCTGGCGCAAGGCACGGCGCGTCGTCATTACGGCGTGCGGCACTGCCTACTATGCCGGAATTGTGGCAAAGTACGCCTTTGAACGCATTGCCCGCATGAACGTGGATGTGGACGTTGCCTCTGAATTCCGCTACCGCAATCCCGTGCTGGGGAAGGACGACATTTTCATCGTCATCAGCCAGTCCGGCGAAACCGCGGACACGCTGAGTGCCATGCGCCTTGCAAAGCAGCAGGGATTGAAGGTCGTTGCAATCACTAACTGCGTCGGTTCCACGGTAAGCCGCGAAGCCGACGATGTTATCTATACGCTTGCCGGGCCGGAAATTGCGGTTGCAAGTACCAAGGCGTACACGTCCCAGCTGAGCTGCCTGTTCCTGCTGGCAATCAAGGCCGGAAAACTGCGCGGTACGCTCAGCGCGGAGGAAGCTTCCCGCCTGCTTTCCGAACTGGAAGCCATTCCTGCCAAGGTGCAGGAAATCCTTGACGGCAAGGACAGCATCCAGAAGTTCGCAAGCCAGCAGTTCAACAAGGACAAGATTTTCTACATCGGGCGGCTCTTTGACAGCGCCACTTCTCTGGAAAGCGCGCTCAAGCTCAAGGAAGTCAGCTACATGCATTCCGAGGCCTTTGCTGCCGGGGAACTGAAACACGGCCCCATCGCGCTCATCGACCGGCAGACCCTTGTGGTTGCCATTGCGAGCGAGCCGGAACTGTACGATAAAATCGGTTCGAACATGGTGGAAGTCCGGAGCCGCGGCGCTACAGTGCTCGTCATTACGCCGGACGACGGCGCTGCCTTTGACGGCAAGGCCGACCAGGTGTTCAGGATTCCGCAGTGCCCGTCGGTGCTTGCGTCCCTGCTTACCATCATTCCGGCGCAGCTTTTTGCCTACTACTGCGCCGTGCACCGGGGCATTGACCCTGACAAGCCGCGCAACCTTGCCAAATCCGTGACTGTGGAGTAATTATGGAATATACGCAGAACGAAGTCCTTCAGTACGTCGAAGAAAATGACGTGAAATTCATCAAGCTCTTTTTCACCGATATCTTCGGTGCTACACGGAGCATTTCTGTGCAGCCGTCCGTCCTGCGGCGGGCCTTCGAGGAAGGCGTTTCCTTTGACGGGAGCGCCGTAAAAGGTTTCCTGAACACCGAAAAGAGCGACCTTTTCCTGTTCCCCGACCCCACAACGCTTTCTGTGCTGCCGTGGCGCCCCCAGCGGGGACGCGTTGCGCGCCTGTACTGCGGCATCCGCTACCCGGACGGCTCTTCCTTTGAGGGCGACACGCGCCGTATACTGCAGGATGTGGCCGCCCGCGTAAAGGAGCGGGGCTTTGACGTGCAGGTTGGCACTGAATGTGAGTTCTACCTGTTCCGCCTTGACGAAAACGGGCTGCCGTCGATGATTCCCGCTGATACGGCCGGGTACTGCGCACTTGCGCCGCTGGACAAGGGCGAAAACGTGCGCCGCGACATTGTGCTGACTTTGGAGCAGATGGGCATTGAGCCGCAGACGAGCCACCACGAAACCGGCCCGGGGCAGAACGAGATTGACTTTAAGTACAGCGGACTTCTGCGCGCCGCGGATAATTTTTCAACCTTTAAAACAGCAGTCAAAACCGTTGCTGCGCAGGACGGCCTGTTTGCATCCTTCCTGCCCAAGCCGCTGGAGGGCGAAGCGGGCAGCGGCCTGCACATAAACCTGTCGCTGCACAAGGACGGAGAAAACCTCTTCAGCTATGACAATCCTGAGGCCAAGTCTTTTATTGCGGGAATCCTGCGCCGCGTCCGCGAAATAACGGCATTCCTGAACCCGCTGGAGCAGTCGTACCGGCGGCTGGGTGCCTTTGAAGCGCCTGCCTATGTAAGCTGGTCTTCGCAGAACCGCAGCCAGCTTATCCGCGTGCCTGCCGCGCGCGGTGATGCCGTGCGCATTGAGCTGCGTTCCCCCGACCCCAGCTGCAACCAGTACCTTGCACTGGCGCTGGTGGTGGCCGCCGGTCTGGAAGGCATTGAGCAGGGGCTGCCGCTGCCGCCGCCGGTTGACCTGAATTTGTTCCGTGCGGGGCCGGAAGAGCTTGCCCGGCTCGAAAAGCTGCCCGCTTCTTTGGGAGAGGCGCTTTCGCTTGCTTCGGAAAGCAGCTTTGTGCGGGGCATTGTGCCGGAGGCAACGCTGGAAGCCTTTATGCAGAACAAGTCCGGGGGACACGACCCCGCGTTTGGGGAAATCTGAGCCAGATGGATAATGTGCTGATAGTCAGCAATACAAATACCACGATGGGCATTCTTGCTGACCTGCTGCGCTCCGAGCCGCTCGGACGGATTGCCGCTGCGCAGAGTGGTGCGGAGGCGCGCCGCTACGTCACTGATGCTGATTTTGACCTTATCATCATTGACGCGCCGCTTCCCGACGAGACCGGTGCAGACCTTGCCATTACAGCGTCGGAAAAAACGACGGCCGGAATCATTCTCATTGTGGATGCGCAGAACGTGCTTGATGTGAGCGCCTGCGTGGAAGACTACGGTGTGTTTGCGCTGCCCAAGCCGCTTTCGCCGGAATTTTTCTACCAGGGAGTCAAGCTGCTTACTGCTGCCCGCAAGCGCGTGATGCGGCTGGAGAACGAAAACCAGCGCCTCCAGAAGAAGATCGAAGAAATCCGCATTGTTGACCGGGCAAAACTTATCCTCATCCAGGTGCTCAAGATGACGGAACC
>CADCQA010000161.1 GCA_902803415.1 uncultured Spirochaetaceae bacterium
AGAATACGATGAAGCAAGGTGCAGGAATCGTAACGAGCCGGGAACTCAGCAAATTTTCTCTCCGGGAGGAAAGATACATCTGGTACAATTGCGCAAAGTACATAAGTCCCCGCAGCGGCATGTTCGGGTTAAAGCTGGACTGTTGTTCATACAGGTTCATCTGGCTTCCAATCAAGAAGGAAATGTCGTTCTTCATCGTGATGTAGATGACGTTCTCAATCGTCGTCAGCGTGAGTGCGTCCGGGTCGGTGTAGGCCGTGTTGTTCAGTGCATTGTATAAGTCCAGCCGCCACCGTTTGCTTTCTTCGGTGTCTCTTCCGAAGATCGCTTTGAACAGCCGGTCCTTGTACTCCCGCTTTGGCTTGGGCGGGTTCAGGCTTGCGGCTTCCAGATCCGCTGTACCGGAATTCCCCTGCGTCTTGCAAGGTGCTGCGAGTTGTTCGTTTTCATTGTTCATTTCTTCTGCCCCCTTACCCTATAGACTTGCCGAGATTCTGCATTTTTTGACACTTTTTGCGAAAAAATGCAGATTTTTTCTCTTCCGGGCTGAAAAGTGTGCAGGTGTGCATAAATGCTGGACTTTTGAAACGCTGTCGTGGTATAATAGAAGCATTATGGCAGAAACAACGATAGTTACAAGCAGCCCGCTCGGTCAGCATCTTGATAAGATTGCAGAGTCCCAGCAGGTTTCATATCTGGTTTTTAACAAGAAGAAAATAGAGCTGGTGGCAAAGATTGCCATAGGGCGCGAAAGCGATAATGACATTGTAATCGACAGCAAGCTTGCGAGCCGCCATCACTGCATAATCCAGAAAATCCGCGATGCCTATTTCCTGAAAGATGAAAACAGTACGAACGGCACGTATGTCAACGGCCGCCGCATTCCTTCAGATAAGTATGTGCGGCTGAATGTGGGGGACAAGGTGACTGTCGGTTCCTCAAATATTGTGATGGCATAACTATGCTTTCGCCGGAAAAACTTCAGGCACTCAGGGCTGCGCTTGTATCGTACCGTAACAGTGCGCAGCTGCCGGGGGAAGACTGCCTGAGCCGCCTTCTGGACGTGACGATAGGCACGCTGGAAGGGGAGCCGCCTGAATACCGTCCCCCTGCGGACGACGGAAAGCCGGGCGCCCTGCTTGATTTTTCGGGGGATGGCCTTCCTGCCATCATTGTGCCGGATCTGCATGCCCGGCCGGATTTCCTTATCCGCCTGATGGACTGTCCCTTTGGGGCTGGTACCGTGCTTTCTGCCCTGAACCAGGGTGCCGTCAATGTTATCTGCGTGGGTGACGGCGTACATACAGAGAATATGACCTGGGCCTATGCCCGCTGGAAAGAATCGCTGCTTTCCTGGGAGCGGGGCAGCGTTGACTGCGCCGGGATGCGGGCCGAAATGCATGACGGCTTTGCCACCATGATGGGCGTTGCAAGCCTGAAGAATGCCTTTCCCCGCTGTTTCCACTTCCTAAAAGGGAATCATGAGAATATACTGAACCGCGAGGGCGGCGGCGATCATCCGTTCAGGAAATTTGCCTTTGAGGGCGAAATGGTGCGCAGTTTTATCCATGCTGTTTACGGCGACGTTCTGCTGCATCTTATACACTGCTTTGAATGCGCCCTGCCGCTGGTCGTTATCGGCGGCCGTTTTGGCGTGAGCCATGCGGAGCCGTTCACCGCGTACAGCCGGGATGAAATCATCAACGGGCGTGCTGATGCCCAGCTTGTGCACGATTTTACGTGGACGGCAAATGACGAAGCGCTGGAAGGCAGCGTGCGCTCGCAGTTCGCTCAGCTGAATGCGGCGGGGGATGCCGCCCGGATGCGCTGGTTCGGCGGGCACCGTCCCATTGAAGGAAAGTATTTCCTGCGGCAGGACGGCGCTTTTGTGCAGATTCATAATCCGAATGAAATGAACGTGGCATTCGTGCCTCCTGACAGGGAATTCTGCCTGGAGCGCGACATCGTTGCTGTTTCCGGCGGCAGCTTTCCGGTGTCCTGAACCGGAAGATGCTGTTCAGGGGGAACTGCGAAAAAATTCAGTTTTTCGCGGTTGCCTGTATTAATTGCGTAAAAAAGGAGTTCCCGGTATGATTTCTTCTGAAAAAGCGGGGGGGCAGGCAAAGGGCATGCAGCCTGCAAAGCCGCCGGTCGCAAAACAGCCGCCGCTTGCGGGTAAAGCTGCAGCAGCCGGCAGGACTGGTGCCGTGCACGCAGCAGCTGCCGCAAAACCCGCTCCTGCCCGTCCGGCCGCTGCCCATGCCCGCGGTCCCAGTACCCCGGCGACGATCGGCAAGTACGCAATCCGTTCCGTCGTTGCATTGGGCGGCATGGGAAGAATCTACAAGGCTGTGCACCCCACGCTTAAACGCGACGTTATCATCAAGGAACTGCTTTTGCGCAAAGGCGATTCTGCCGTCCGGGAGCGCTTTAAGCGGGAAGCAACCATTCTGCTGGAGCTGAACAGCCCCTACGTCGTGCGTCTGTTCGATTATTTTTCTGAAGGGCGCAAAGATTACATCGTGCTTGAATTCGTGGACGGGCTGTCGCTGGACAAGCTTTTGGAAAAGCAGTACTGCCTTTCGCCGCAGCTTGCCCTGCTCATCTTCCTTGATGCCTGCTACGGACTCCAGAGTGCACACCGCCGCAAAATCGTGCACCGGGACATAAAGCCTGGTAACATTCTGATTTCCCGCCGCGGCGAGGTAAAACTGTCCGACTTTGGTATTGCGGGCGGCGAAAAGGAAAAGGATTCCCCTGTATCCGAGGGCGGCGACGTGCCGCTGTCCGGCAGCGATGACGGGCTTACAAAGGTCGGCACTACGCTGGGAACGCCCGCGTATATGTCCCCGGAACAGCTGGATGATTCGCGCTCCGTGGACGAGCGGGCTGACATCTATTCAATGGGCGTCATGCTGTACCAGATGACGACGGGCGACCGTCCCTACAAGGGTGACATGGCTCCCGATACCATCGAGAAAATCCGGCGGGGGCAGTACATTCCCCCGGAGCAGCTGAATAAGTCTTTGCCCCTGATTGTGCGCAAGCTGGTGCGCAAGATGATGCAGCCGGATCCCCGGCGCCGCTACCAGACCATTGAGCCGGTCATCAAGAAAATAAAGCGCTATCTGAGCCGCTATGACCGCCACGAAATCCGCAAGGAACTTGCGACAATCGTTGTTTCTGCCAATCCTGGGGAGCTGCAGGTGCACGAACCGAAAAACAAGACGGTGCTGCGCATCTGTGCCGCGGCTGCTGTTCTTGCACTGCTTGTTGCTGCCGGTTTCAAGGGCGTCTATTATCGTACGCTGCTCCGGCCCTGGTATGTGCCGGTAACCTTGCAGATGCAGATTCCGGTGATGGACATCAATACCGCATATACGGCAGACCTTCCTGCAAAGGCGTTTTTCTTCCACAACCGGGACGACATTCCGGAAGTGAAGGGCATTAACTTCAGCCGTGTCTTTGCGGCAAAGCGGCGCCACGGGGACGGCGGCAAGAACGACGTGACGCTGGTAACAAAGGCTGTATCGCTGAAGCCGGGCGATTACCGCATCAAGATTGTTTCCGGCCCGTACATCCTGTGGCAGAGCGTGACGGTTACAAAGGGCAAGCCCGAGACACTGAGCTTCGATTTCCTGAAGACAGAGAAGCGGTCTCTTTCCATCAGCATGAAGGCGATGGATTATGACACGGGTGAAGATATTTCGGAGAAAGCTCAGTTTCAGATTCTGACCGGAAATAAATGGTCTGACCTGTCAAAGGTGAAGAAGGGCAGCATTGCATCCGGCCAGGTTATCCATGTGCGCGCCGTAGCAGACGGCTACGAACCGGAAGCCTTTGGGCTTGCGATTGACTGGTATCAGGATTCGCTGGATGTAACTGCGAGCCTGCACCGGAAAGCGGCGGACGAAGCATCCGGGCTTCCGTCCGAATAGGTGCGCTTTGACGGGAGGCTGATTATGGTAATTTTGTTTCTGACTACGCAGGAGGCGATTTGCAGCAAGATTGCTTCGTGCCTTTCTGCAAACGGGCACATCGTGCAGATTTTTACTGACCCGCAGAAATTCTATACCACAGTCCTTTCTGCAGGGGCTGACAAAATCGATCTTCTTGCCTGTGACTATCTTTCCTTCGGCGGTGACGAAATTGACCTCTTTACCATCATGCAGGAACGCCACTGCGTCATTCCGCTGTTCTATTACAACACGCCGTTTCCCGCGCCGGATGACCGCGCGTTCTTCTGGTACGAAAACATAAAGCGCCGCCAGGCAAACTTTCTGCTGCCGGAAAAACTGAAAGCCCTGCTGCCGGAGCTTGTGCGCATTCAGGACATCATAAACCGCAGTGATGTCTATCCGTACATACGTCTGCTGAATCCCCCTGAGGAGCTGCCGCCTGGCGGTGCCGGTGCTGCAAAGGCGCTGCAGATAGATCTGGATGCATTCCGGCGCAAGCATCATATTCAGGCCGCCCGCTTTCCGCTGCTGCAGTATCTGTACGAGCACCGGAACGAAGAGCTTGAAGTCTGCAGCATCTGCGAGTATCTGTGGCATGATGCATCCAAGGAGAAAATCAGCACGCTCTATTCGTACATCCATGACCTGCGCAGGGCGTTCGAGCGGGAAGAGGATTTTTACATTGCAATAGAGCATCCTGCAAAGCGCTGCTATTCCCTTGTGCTCAGGGAATCCAAGGATGCAGAAAACGGAATTTCCTCCGCAAAGGAATTCTTTGCCAGGCGCAGGCCGCTGGATATTACATTCTAGGAAAGCGGCCGGTCAGGGCTTAGCGGGAAGTGCTTTTGTAATCCCGGTCGTAGAGCCACAGGAACTGCCGGTCAAGGTTCCGGAGGGCGCTTACGTCAAAGATGGCAGTGCACGGCGGCTCGTTGAACGGGGTGGTGCGCACGATGAACTGGCTTGCATTCCTGAGCCTGTCCAGCAGCGCCGCAATGTCCCCGTTGTAGAAGCTTGCCTTTTCGTCGGTTGAAAGCAGCCATTCTTCGGTCTTTGCCTTGTCGTCGTCGATGCGGTAGGTAACGTAGCAGGAGCGTTCGTTCAGGAATTCCTTCCAGTTCACGTAGAGCTCCGGCCTGCTGCCTTCCTTCTTCTTGATGACCAGCGTTACATTGTCCACATAGTCGTTCACTTTCTGCGGAGCGTTGAACACGATGTAGAGCACTTTCTTGTCGTCTATGGGGTCGGTCTTTATCGAGGTGAACGGTTTGTCCGTACCGGCAGCTTCAATTGCAAGTTCTTCCTCGCGGATTTCGTCGTTCTCTGCATCGAACGAAAAGAATTCAGAGGGAATTGCCGGCAGGACCGCTGCTGCGTACTGCACTTCGCGCTTTGTGCGGAGCAGGGGATGGTCGTACTTAAAGTCATCATTCCTGTTTTCAAAGAAAGAATCTTTCTGCGTCCAGTTGCCGTTGGAATCATACGTATACTTGTACACGTAGATGGAATCGCCGCTTGTTTCCTTTACGCAGTCGCCGTTTTCATTCAGCTCGAAATTCTCTTCCATGTAACGCTTGTTGTTGCGGTAGTAAACCTTGCGCTGCCTGTTGACGCTGTCTTTTTCCACAATAATGGAAGAAAGCTTTCCGTCGGTGTAGTGGTAGTAGCAGACTGATTCGGGGTTTTCGCCCATGTTCTGCACATCTTTGCGGAGGTCGCCGCTGTAGGCGTAGTTCAGGGTTTTCTTGGCTGCCTCTATGCTGCCGTCTGCGGCATAGGTGTATTCGTAGGAAACATATTTGCCGTCTTCCTTGCCCAGCTCAAAACTCTGTTTTTTGGTGCTTTCACCGCCGTTGACGGAAACATACTGTGTCCAGCCGCTGAAATCCGGCAGGTATTCGTATTTGGTAAGCGTGGTGCCTTTTTTTGTCTGAAGGGTGCTGGTGCTGAGCAGACCGTCGGAAGTGAATGTCAGTTTTTCGTACGCGTAGGGCTTGCCTGCATCGTTGTAGCGGATGACGGAAAGCGTTTTTCCTATCCAGTTGAAGTGCTTGATGTTTTTCCTGAGCGTCGGGTGCTCGGTGATTTTGCCGTTTTCATCGGAAAGCGTAAAGATGGTTTCCGTTATCAGGGTCGGCTGCGAGCGGATGTCCGAAAGCAGGTCGCGGACATTGGGCGCCTTGTCAAAGGCATGCAGCTGCGCAAGGCAGAGCACCGGCAGCATGAAAAAAGGAATTCGCTTCATGTTTAAAATGATACCATCGAACAGGAATTAAAACAAGTGGGAGCGGAAGAAGCATGGGGCAGCCTGAGGCAAAGCGCTCCGGCGGGAAATAAAAAAGGTTCCAGAAAAGCTTTCTGGAACCTTGAAGATGAGCTATTGCAGATTCGAACTGCAGACCCACGCCTTAAAAGGGCGTTGCTCTACCTACTGAGCTAATAGCCCATCACTTCACTAAAGAAGTATTAAGAGTATATTCTTATTCAGCAGATTTGTCAACAGGGCAGCAGGAAAATTTCTTTGATGTACGGGATAAAACATGCATGGATGCCCTTTGTGGACAAATGCCGCCTCGTCTGCTATGATGGACCAGGAGGGCAGAACGATGACGCTGCTGGTCATAGACATTCAGAAGGGCATAACGGACGAACGCCTGTATAATTTTTCAGCTTTTATCAATACTGTTACGCGAATTATAGGTACTGCACGGAAAAACGGGGTTGAGGTCGTGTATGTCCAGCATGATGACGGGCCGGGCAGCGGTTTTTCTGCCGGTGATGCGGAATTCGAGATTGCCGGGCAGGTGCAGCCGCAGGACGGCGAAAAATGCTATGTGAAAACTATAAACACATGCTTTGGAAACAAGGAGCTTGCTGCCTATCTTGAAGCAAAGCACGAAGACTGCCTGATGATTGTGGGGCTTCAGACCAATTTTTGCATCGATGCTTCGGTGAAGTCTGCGTTTGAGCGCGGCTACCGTGTCATTATCCCTGCGGGGGCAAATTCCACATTTGACAACGACTACATGGACGGGGAAACGACGTACCGCTATTACAACGATATGATGTGGCCGCACCGCTTTGCCGACTGCCTGTCTCTGGAGGACTCGCTTGCACTGCTGCAGGGGGCTTCCCGTGCGTGATTTTCTGCGTGAATGCCTGAGCTGGTCCACGCTGTCCGGAAAAATCCGGCAGGTAAAAAAGGACGTGACGCCGCAGCGTGTTGCATTCGGGGAAGACAGCGAGCAGTATTTCCTGTACTACGAACCAAAAGCTGCCGTCAGCAGCACGGTGATTGTCTGGGTGCATGGCGGCGGATGGAATGCCGGTTCCCCGCAGTATTTTGATTTTGTGGGTCAGTGCATTGCAGGGGCGGGGTACCGTTTTGTCTCGATCGGATACCGCCTGTCTCCGCGGAACAAATATCCCTGCCAGATAGCAGATGTCTGCGCGGGCTATAATGCAGCACGTGCATTCCTGCGGGAAAAGCTGACCGATTCATTCCGCGTGATTGTTTCCGGCTCATCTGCCGGGGCGCACCTTGCATCCATCCTCTGCTGCAGCAGGACGGTGCAGGAGCAGTATGCCGTTGATGTTTCGGATATGACCGGCTTTATCGGCATCGGAGGCCCGTACCATTTCTTTCCCGGCATGTCGCTGACAATACGCATGCTTCTTTCGCAGCTCTTTTCCCGGGGCTATGACCGGGCTGAGGGCGAGCCGTGTGCGCTTATGACAAAGCATGCTGTTCCTGTGCTTCTGATGCAGAGCCGGCATGACGGTGTGGTCGACTATGTGAGTGCCGGGGCTTTCCGTGAAAAAGCCCTGAGCCTGGGGAATTCCTGCGAACTGTATTCCGTAACAGGCCGGAAGGACAGCCATTCCTGGTATACAGCGGGCATGTTCCTTGAGAGCCGCAGCGAAAATCCCACGCTGGACAAATTCTTTTCGTGGATTGAGCAGCAGGACGGGAAAAGTGCCGGCTGATAGGCGGGCGGTTTTTCTGCTGCCTGTCCGCCCGCTGCGTACCAGCAGCTCCGGTGCTTAGTGCCGGAATGTGGCGGCAACCTTGCGCACTTCCGCAAGCAGTTCCTGCATTGCCTGCTCCGTGGTGGCGTCGCCAAAGCTGAAGCGGACGGCGCTTTCCTTTTCCTTTGCGCTGATGTGCATGCTGTCAAGGATTGGGCGGGAATGCTTTCCGGACGAACAGGCGCTGCCGGTGGAGATGTAGTAGCCGTCGGCGCTGAGTGCGCGTTCCATTACCTGGCCGGGAATGCCGGGAAATGCTGCCTGCACGACCCACGGCGAGAACTGCCGCCCCGTGCCGGCTTCGGTGCCCCGGCAGTGCGGGAGCAGCACGCAGCCTTCCGTCTCCTGCAGCCCGGCAATGAATTGCGCGCAGTAGCGCTGCTGTGCATCGTAACGTTCCTGCGCACGCGGATTCCTGGGTGAGATGGCGTATTTTTCAAGGCAGGCGGCAAAGGCCACTGCCCCAAAAAGGTTTTCGGTTCCGCTTCTGATGTTTTTTTCCTGCCCGCCGCCGCGCAGAAATGCCGTGAGTTCCCGCGAAAGGTAGAGCAGGCCGATTCCGCGCGGCCCGCGTATTTTGTGGGCGCTGAATGCTGCGGAGTCAATGCCCCTGTGCGTCAGGTCAAGGGGAATTTTCCCCGCCGCCTGCACGCAGTCCACGTGGAAGAAGGGGCGCCGCTTTCCTTCTGTTGCCCTGATAAGCGCATCTGCAATTTCATACACCGGCTGTACCGCGCCTGTTTCGTTGTTTACAGCCATGACGGTGACAAAAGCGGTGTCATCCTGCAGATGCGCCACTATGTCTTCCGGTGAAATGAATCCGTCCTTGTCCGGCTGCACGGTGATGGCTTTCCAGCCGCAGCCTTCAACCATTTTTGCCATTTCCCGGAGTGCCGGGTGCTCGATTGCACTCAGCAGGACGCTGCCCTTCTGCGGGCGGGAAAGCACGGACAGCAGCGGAATATGGTCGCTTTCCGTGCCGCCGGAAGTGAAGACGAGTGTATCTGCGGGGACGCCCAGTGCCTGTGCCGCCCGCTGCCGGGCTGCTTCCAGCGCTTCCCGGGCATCTGCTCCCGCTGCATGGATGCTGGAGGGATTCCCCCAGTGTTCAAGGGAGGCGGCAAGTGCTGCTTTCAGTATCTCTTCGTCGCCGGGGGCTGTTGCCGCCCAGTCAAAATAATGTTCATAGGAAATCATTGCTGTACCTCAAGCTCCGGACACGGCAATCTCTAAAAAATCACGGCAATGCGTTTTTAGAGATTGCATGAGCTTTCTATACAGCCATTTTAATATGTTTTATCGTTCATTGCAATGAGGTCGCTGATGACCTTATTCAGCCGTGTAAGCTCGCGGTCAAGCGTCTTCTGGTAGTCCAGCTCTCCTGTGCAGACGCGTTCCCGCTCGTCTTCCCAGTTCTGCTGGTCGCTTATGTAGAGGAAATTGAACTGCGAAACATTTGCCTTTTCTGCCCAGAGTTTTGCCTCGCGCCAGTAGTAGTAGCCAGCCTCGTAGCAGGATTTTGCTTTCTCCAGGTTGCGCAGGTATTCGTCCTTCCACGGCGCATCATAGAAATATGCGGCCTGCTTGTCGTATATCCGTCCAAGCCGGAGGTGCTGTTCGATGAGTTTCAGGTTCAGGTGCATCTGGAAGAGGTAGCGGTATTTTTCCCACTGCGTCTTGGTTTCTACCTTGGACATGGCATAGAGCGGGTTTGCAAAGTCCGCCTTCACCGCCTGCTCCAGCCAGTAGATGTTTTCCATGCAGTCATCCGGATTCTGGGCATAATGCACGTGGTAGAGTTTATAGAAATCTTCCTTATATTTACAGACGTAGGCACCGGCCCGCTGCACGGCGAAGAACGCAAGCGCGCAGGCGAGCACGAGCAGCCGTCCCGCCGTGTTCAAAAAAGCCTTTTTCACACTCTGATTATCGGCACGCCGGGGCAGAAAATTGAGGGGCTGCGGCAGGGGGCATGCTTAGTCCTTTTCCTGCAGCATTTCAATTTCCTTCCATATAATAGCCGCAAGTTCCTCCATGGAACGCGTTGCATCAAGCATAACGGTTTTCATTCCGCTTTCCTTGAATTCGCCGATGGCCTTGTGGTATTCCGTTACCGTCTGCTGCAGTAAGGCTTCTTTTTCGTAAATTTCCTGTACTCCGCGGCCCTGTATCCGCGCAAGTGCCGTTTTCGGACTGATTTCAAAGTAGAAAAGCAGCTCCGGAAGGGGAAACGCGCTGTTGAGCCTGCGCGGAATTTCCGGGTCGCAGCCGCTGCTCTGGTAGGCAAGGCTTGAAAAGAGGTAGCGGTCGCTTACCACGATGTGTCCGGCGGCACAGGCTTCCCTGATGCCTGTCACCAGATGGCGGTCGCCGTCCGTTACAAGGCTGCCGTTTACGTGCTCGTTCCGGTCTGCCGCAAAGAGGTATGCTGCCGTCTCATTTTTAACGGGAATGTCGCCCCGAAGCATCTGCCGCAGGAATTTGCCGGTTGCCGCGGGGGTCGGTTCCGCCGTAAAGAGAAAACGCTCTGTTTTTTCGTGTTTTTTGAGCAGTTCCAGCTGCGTTGATGTTCCTGCGCCGTCAATTCCCTCAAAAACGATAAAATTTCGTAAAATCATGAAACCCTTCTATTTTTTGTTTATTTTTGGTAATATGGGGGCAGGCGCTTGCAAAAGCCGGTGGTCTTTTGGAAGGCCTCCCTTTCTTAATTTACGGCGTAATGAAATCAAAACTTGTCAAGACTGTTGCAGGATTTTTCATATTCCTCTTTATCCTGGCCGCCAGCGTGTGGTTCATGCGCCCGGTCTATGAAGCAGTTGACAAGCTCATGCACGACGTGGAAAACGTTTATGTGCAGAAACTGGCAGAAAATACCGGCCTGACCGTTTCCTACAAGTCCCTGTCGCCCTCGTTTTTGACCGGCATACGGGTTAATTCCATCGTCATTTCCGATGCGGAGACGCAGGAACCCCTGCTGACTGTCCGCAAGGCGGTCTTCCGCTACAATATTTTCCGCCTGCTGCGCAAGGATTTTGGCAATGCGTTTACCAAACTCATCATCACGGATGTGACTTTTGATGCAGACAAGGAAAAATGCCTTGCCGTCATGCAGAAAATCCGTGCTTTTACGGAACGCCGCCGTGCCCTCAAGGATGCGCAGGCGGTGGCCGGGGAGGGGGCGGCGCCGGTAGCAGGGGATTCTGCCGGGGACGGGCAGTCACTGACACTGGCCGGCAAGACCATCCCGCTGTTCCTGCTGCCGTTCGAAGTGCAGGTGCGGAACATCCGTGTGCGCTATTCAGATGCAAAGTGGCGCGCAGAAGCAGTGGTGCGCAAGCTGCAGCTTAAGGAAGAAAACCGCGATGCCGTGTCCTTTACGGCAAGTTCCGGCTCTCTGGAAGCCGTGCAGCTGTCTTCCGGCCGGATGTTCGGCGTAAAGCTTGCCTTCGGCGGAAAACTGCTGTCTGCTATAGAGGGCAGTTCCCTCATCCTGTCGCTTGACCAGCTGCCGAAGGCTGCCTATTCCTTGCAGCGTACCCAGTTCCTTGTCCGCTATGACGGCGGGCGGCTGGAGGCCCGTTCCACGCAGCGTGCGCTGCCGTATTCGCTTTCTGCCATGTACAGTCCCTCGTCGGGGGACTTTTCTGCGGATGTCCGTACGCAGTCCCTGCAGCTTTTGTCCGCCGTGAAGGTGCCGCTGGACAGTGCGATGCTGCGCAAGGCCTCTCGGCTTACGCTGACGCTGGCAGGCAGCATAGCCGGAAACAGCCGTGCAAAGGATTTCCGCTGGCAGGGCACCGGAGACGTGTCTGTGCCGGAAGATGTCATTGACGGCGGGGAAGAGCTGCATTTTTCCGCGCAGGGAACGCAGGCGCTGCTTTCCGTTACTTCATTGACGGCGCAGGGAAAGCTGCTTGACGCTTCTCTTTCCGGCACTTATGTTGTTCCAGAGCACCGGCCGGAGGCTTCGCTCCATGTTTCCCGCCTGCTGCTGCCCAACGGGAACCGGCTTGCCTTTGACGCCCGCATTGTTTCCGAAAACGGTGTGATCCGCGCCTTCCTTCCGGAACTGAATCTTGGCGGGGAACGTTTTTCCGGCGTAAATGCAGCCATTGACCCCTTCCGGAAGCCGATGCCTTTCAGCCTGTCGTTTTCCGGTACGGCCCACAGCAGCTACGGAAAGCCGGCAGTGGTGCGTGCGTCGGGGGAATTCATGCCCGGAAAGTCCCGCAGGCTGAGCGCAAAGCTTTCCGTTGACAGCCTTTTCCTTGATACTGCTGCCCGCGCCGCTGCGTTCTTCCTGAAGCCGCAGCTGCAGGAAAAAATCCGTGTGCGGCTTCCGCAGCTGGAACAGTATGTCACTGATGACGAGCTGTCATTTTCAACAGATTTTAAGCATTTTTCTTTCCAGGTTCCCGCCGCCCGCGTCTGCAATCCCGCGGAGGAACGGCAGTCGCTGGAACTGGCCTTTTCCGGCAGCGATACCTTCCTTGTGGTGAACAGCTGCAGGCTGCTGTACCGGCAGCTAGAGGTACAGGCGGAATTTGACGCGGAAATCTCCCCGGAAGACCGGCAGGCAGCATTCAACGCCGATTGCTCGGTGAACGGCATTCCCTACCGGCTCAGCGGTGCGTACACGCCGGGGCGCTGGCTTACGGTGACGGGCAGCTACGGCCTTGATGTGCTGGTCAATCTTGAAAAAGGATTTAAAGGAAATGCAAAATTCACCTCACTGCCGGTCGCTTTTTCCCGCTATGAACTGGCTTTGTCGCTGGAAACCGCCTTTGACTTCCAGAGCCTTGCTGATTTCCGTTTTGATGTCAGCAGCCTTCAGTGTTCCCTGGTCAAGGGGCGGCTCGGCATAGAACCGCATCTGTCCATAATGGGGAACGTCACCAACAGCGGCTTCATTATGGATACCATCCTTTACAGCGACCGCAATTCGACCCTTGCCGGGGACGGCTATGTCCTGTGGAACATAAACGGCGGCATTCTGGATTCCGTGACGCTCCTGCTCAAGGGCGGCAACGAGCTGAGCGGCGAGAAATTTTCGGTGGAAGGCAGCCTTGCAAACCCGCTGCATGCGGCGCTTACCCGCGAACATCTGGAAAAGGACTGCTATTTTACCGCGCAGGTGGATATCCGTTCGTTCCCTATGTCCCGTCTGTTCAGGCACCAGTATGCGGACGATACCTTTACCGGCACGCTGACGGCAAGCGGAACCGCGGAAAACCCCTATATTTCCCTGAGCGTGCAGAACATGTCCGCCCAGTCCGGCGCCCGCCCGGTGATTGCAAGCGGAAAAGCGGAACTGCTGGAAGGGGCGGCCACAGTCTCCGAGCTGAACGTTGACTGGGGAAACATCCATGTCAGCAACGTTACGGCTGCCGTTGACCTGAAATCCTTCACCGGCGATGCCTCGGCGGATGCGCGGGTTGATTTTATCGCGCGGAAAATTATAGATATTCCCCTGCTGGTAAAGGTGCTGCCCGCCGGCACCCGGCAGGAAGGGCGAAAAATGTTTTCTATCCCCGATGCCTTTGATGTGGATCTCTATTCTTCGGTAACGGCGGACGGGCTGATTAACGGCGGCATTCCCGTGCATGCTGCCCTGCAGCGGCGGGGCGACAAGCTGTATTTTTCATCGGAAGGTCTGGGCGCATCCGGTGTCTATGGAATCAAGGACGGTTCCATCACTGCTGCTGTTGATTCCTCCAAGCCCCTGCACGGAAAGGTTGCGGGAAAAACCAAAAATCAGCGCGTAGACCTTACGATCAGCGATTTGTACTGTGATTTCTCCAAATTCTCCAGCATGGTGAGCAATGACGCCTTCTCCGTGCACCGGGGGCTGCTCTCCGGCAAGATTGCAGTCTCCGGGATGACGAGCGACCCGGTGCTGGACGGTTCCGTACTGGTCCGTGACCTTGATTTTATGCTTCCGGGGCTTATTCCGGAGCATATTACCGCAAAGAACCTGCTGCTCACCATGAACCAGAACGAAATCGAGATTCCGGACACGCGCTTTTTCGTAAAGGACGGCAGGTTTTCTGCCGGCTGCAAGATGGTGCTTGACCGCTGGAGCGTGGATGTCATGACCGGCTCCATTGCAACGCTGAACAGCAGCGGCATCCGCGTCAATGTGCTGACATCCCGCCTGGGAATCGACGGCTACGTGACCGCCGACGCGAATTTCCGCTACGCGGGGACGCAGCTTATGGTGAACGGCACGGTAGCAACGCATGATTCCGAGCTGTCCTTCATGAACGACCTGATAAACATCGGCCCCCGCAGTGTGCAGGAAAACGCAGATTCCTCCGAAGGCAGCGCACTGGAGCGCTTCCTGGAGAGCACCGGGCTGGTGCTCAACCTGGACTGCCTCATCGGGCGCAAGGTAAACATCGTCATCAACCCCTTCCTGCATGCCCTTGCAACGCCGGAAACGCCCGTAAAGGTCTTTATGGACACTGACCGCGGCGTGTGGTCGATTATCGGCGATGCGGTCTTCAAAGGCGGCTACATCACGTACCTGAGCCGGAACTTCTACATAAAAGAGGGACGGCTGGAGCTGAATGAAAGCCAGATGAAGTTCGATCCCTTCCTGACGGCCCGCGCTGTAACCCGCGAACGCGATGCGGACGGCGTTTCCGTCACCATCGTGCTGACCACCGAACACCAGCCGGTTTCCTCGTTCACGCCGAACATTTATTCCATACCGGCGCGCTCGGAAAATGAAATTCTTGCCATGCTGGGGCAGATTATGAGCGGCGATGCCAAAAATGCGGGCAGTCTGATAGCTTCCGGCGTGGATTACGGCCTTCAGATAACTCTGTTCAGAAAATTTGAAAACGCATTGCGCGATTTGTGTAATTTTGATATATTCTCAGTACGTATTAATATGGTGCAGAATGCTTTGCGGCTGGGGCTTGATTCCGGGTTCAATTCCAAGAATCCAATCGGTAACTATTTTGACAATACGAGTGTTTATATAGGTAAATACTTCGGAAGTTCAATTTATGCCGATGCCTTGCTGCAGTGGACGTATGACGAATCTGTGGTTGACAGTTCCGGCTCTGCGATAAGCGGGCTGGTGTTTCATCCGGAGCTGGGTCTGGAACTTGATGCTCCGTTTGCAAACATCCGCTTTGATTACGCACCGGATTTGAAGTCCCTGCGGAAAGGTGAGGTTCCTGACCTTGTTTCTGCTGCTTCTGTAACGCTCTCTTGGAGTATAACGTTTTAAGATTATATGGAAAAAACTATGTGTGCAAAAAAGCCTTTCTTCCTCGCCCTCCTGCTGGTTCTTGCTGTATCCCTGCAGCTTCCCGCCCAAAGCTCTGACTGGTATTATAACAAACCCATCAGCACCGTGACGTTTAAGGGACTCAAGAACATAAAGCGTTCTGACGTCGAGGCTGTCACCAACCGCTTTATCGGCAAGAATTTTACGGACGAGGTGTTTGCTGACCTTCTGAACAGGGTTTTTGCACTCAATTTTTTCGAAGACGTGGAACCGGTGGCATTGCCGGGGGACACTGACTATAAATCGGTAAAAATCGAACTGACGGTCGTTGAACTACCTGTCGTTACAAGGGTCCGCTATGACGGCCGCGCCAAGATGCGCCTGTCCGAGCTGAAGGACGTGACGTCTTCAAAGGAAAAGACCGTCTATGATGAATCCAAGCGCCTGGCTGACGAGCGCAAAATCCTTGAGCTGTACCGCAGCCAGGGCTTTACCGAGGCAACCGTTTCCTCTACCGCGCGGCGGACAAAGGACGGCTTTGAGATTGTGTTCCGCATTTCCGAGGGGCGGAAATCCATCGTGCGGGATATTTCCTTTTCCGGCAACACGATTGTCTCCGACCGCACCCTTAAGGGAAAGCTGAACCTTAAGCAGAACAGCCTTATTTCGAAAGGTTATTATCAGGAAGCGACGGTTGAACAGGACAAAGCTGCCATCCTGCTTTATTACCAGGATCACGGCTACATAGACGCGCGTATTGTCAATGTTGAGATTGAATCTGATTATAATGCTAAAAAAGAACGGCAGGAAATGCTGATTCACTACAACATTGAGGAAGGGTCGATGTATACCTTTGCAGGTATTTCGTATGAAGGCTGCAAGATATTCACCCCGGAAGAGCTTGTCGCGCTCACCAAGATGCGGGTTGGCGATGTCTTCAGCCTTACCAAGCTGCAGGAAGGCTACTCTGCTGCCCAGAGCAAGTACTACGACAACGGTTACATCAATGCCCGGTTCGGTGCCCAGTCCCTGAAGGACACGGAAAACAAGACCTTCGGTTACCACGTGTACGTCGTGGAGGGACGCCGCAGCCATATCGAGAACATCATCATCAAGGGGAATGACCGCACCAAGGATGAAGTGATACTTCGCGAAATTCCCTTTGAGTCCGGCGATATTTTCTCCAACGCGAAGATAATGAATGCATACCGCAACCTGCTGAACCTCCGCTACTTCTCGCAGGTCGTACCGGAACCCAAGCCCGGTTCCGAGGAAGGCCTTGAAGACATCGTGTTCAATGTGGTGGAGCAGGGGACCCGCAGCGTGCAGGTCGGTATGACATTCTCCGGCCTTTCCTCTACGAACGAGTTCCCGATAGCCCTGGAAGGCGCGCTGACTGACTCGAACATCGGCGGTACGGGGCGTTCCCTTTCCGTGTCGGCAAAGGCGTCTACAACTTCGCAGTCTGCATCGCTCGGCTACGGACAGAACTGGACGTTCGGCATGCCCATATCCAACCGTACTTCGCTGAGCTATTCTCATTCCTCTCTGTCTACAGTACGCAATGTCCTGCTGCCTGACGGTACGCTCGACAACTATTCGTTCTACATGCCTTATGATGAGCATAAGCTGACTTTCTCGGATTACCTTACACGCCGCTGGACGCCGGATTTTGCCGTGGTGTCTGTAACCGGCGGTTTTTCTACGAGCTTTGTTACCGCACTGTATGATGATACCATCTATACACCGGCTGATGCCGGCATTGCGGACTACCACGACGGCTGGAACACAAAGAACAGCCTGACTGCTGCCATTTCCATGGACGGCCGCGACAATTACTATGACCCCACCAAGGGTTGGTTTGTAAGCCAGTCATTCTCATGGTTCGGCCTGATTCCTCAGGGAACTTTCAGCTTCCTGCCGGCTAAATTCGGTGAAACCGAGTTCTTCCTGCGCTCCGTCTCCACGGCGGAACAGTATTTCTCGCTGTTCAGTATTCCTGTTACGGACACTTACGACCTCAAGTTCATACTCCGTCTGGAATCTGACTTGAGCATGCAGTTCCCCTTCTTCAACTCAACAATCCAGAATTCCAGTCTGCTGTATATTGACGGCGTGTTCCACGGACGCGGCTGGAAAATATCCGGCGCCAAGATGGGAAACGGAAACCTTGTCTTCAACAACACGGTGGAACTGCGGGTTCCCGTTGTGCCGAACATTCTTGCTATAGATACATTCTTTGATGCTTCCATGGTTAAGTGGGAGGTTACGAGCGGCTTCAACGACTTCTTCAATCCCGAAGACTGGTATTTCAGCTACGGACCGGGCTTGAGCCTGCTGGTGCAGCAGTTCCCCCTCAGGCTCTTCCTTGTAAGTAATTTCAAGATTGAGAACGGTATTCCGTCGCTCAAGGATGCATCGGGTAAGGATTTGAACAACTGGCTTTCCACCTGGCATTTCGTTGTGTCGGTGTCCAGCCCGAACCGCTAAGCTGGGGCTTTGCTCAGTTTGATTGCATGAAAATTGCCGGGAAAACCGTCGGCTTTCCCGCAGGTCTATACTTTGGTAAACGTAGGAGTGGTGCTATGTATATGAAAAAAATCGCTGCCGTATGGGCTGGTCTTCTGTTTGCATGCTGCATGCAGCTGGGGGCGCAGCAGATTACGAAATTTGCCGTTGTGGATACGGCCCGCGTTTATCAGGCTCATTTCAGGAATTCCTCGCCGGTGCGCAATTACGAGAACAAAAAGCTGGAATTCCAGAACGAGATAAATACTCTGACGCAGGAATTGCAGACACTGCACGAGCAGAAGCTTGAATTCCAGCGGAACGGGGATGATTCTTCTGCCGAGCGGATTCAGGCGGAAATAACAAAGAAGACTTCCTATCTGTCGGAATATACCAGTGCGAAGAATGCAGAGCTTGAATCCTTGAAGAATTCCCTGCAGAATAATGACGCGTTCTACAAGAAACTGTATGCGACGCTGGAACGCGTGGCGGAAACCGGCGGTTATAGTCTGGTGCTCAGCCTGCAGCAGGCGAATGCCGTGCTCTGGTACAGTCCTTCCGTCGACATCACGGATGAAGTGATTTCCCAGCTGGGACTGTAGGCGCCGCCCCAGATGAGCGATGATACGCCTGTTTTTGTCCAGTACCAGAAGCTGAAAGACGCGCACCCCGGCACGGTGCTTTTTTTCCACCTCGGTGACTTCTATGAGATGTTTGGCACGGATGCTGTTGAAGTTTCCAGACTGCTGAACCTGACGCTTACGCACCGCGGCGACCGTCCGATGTGCGGGATTCCGCACCATGCGGCAAAAGTGTACATTGCCCGTCTGCTCCGTGCCGGGAAGCGTATTGCCCTTGCTGAGCAGGTAGGGGAGATTGCCTCCCACGGCAAGGGACTCACCGAGCGCAAGGTGATGGAAATCATTACGCCGGGCACGGCGCTGGAAAGCGAATACCTTGAGGGCGGTGCAAACAATTTCCTTGCTTCATGCTGCGTGCTGCACGGGCAGGTTGCCTTTGCCTACATCGACGTAACGACCGGGGAATTCCGGGCTACTCATTTTCCGCAGGATAGCTTTGCCGAAAATTTCTCCAAAGAGCTGGGGCGCTGCCTGCCCCGTGAGCTGCTGCTTCCGCAGGGAATGCAGGACAATGCGGCTGCGCGGCAGGTACTTGCTTCTTTCCCGTCACTGTCAGTGTCCTTTTACCCTGACTGGAACTTTCAGCTGGATGTGGGCTACGAGCGGCTGACAAAGCAGTTTTCTACCGCAAACCTGAATTCTTTTTCCCTGACACGCGAATCGCCGGAACTTGCACCGGCCGGTTTCCTTCTGGATTACCTTGCCAAGACGACGAATGCGGCATCGCCCCATGTGAGCGGCATTTCGGTCTACCAGGACTGCCAGTACGTCATCTTGGATGAATCTTCGCGCAAGAATCTTGAGATTACCGAAAATCTCCGGGACGGCACTGTGGAATTTTCCCTGCTGGGCTGCCTGAACTGTACCCGCACGGCAATGGGAATCCGCATGCTGCGGGAATGGCTGGTCTTCCCCCTGACGGATGTTTCGCTCATCCGCAGCAGGCAGGAGCACGTGGGGCTGTTTGCTGCCGACCGGGCGCTGCTGAAAAGTGTTCGCGCCAGCCTTGACGGTATCCTCGATATAGAACGGCTTGCCGGCCGCATCGCCATGGACAGGGCGCATGCAAAGGATCTGAAGGCGCTGCAGCACAGCCTGATGCTTTGGCTTGATGCGCAGGAACAGCTTTCGCGCATGAGTTTTGCAGCGACTGACGGGGAACCTGCCCGCCGCATTGTCGAACTTGTGGATAAAGCCATCCTCGACGATCCTTCTACTGTCCTGAGCGAAGGCGGCATCATCAAGTCGCGCTGGTCGAAGGAACTTGACCATTGGCGGGATGTGCACGACAACTTCAACAAGGTGCTGGAGGAATATGCCGAGGAGGAGCGGCAGCATACCGGCATACAGAATCTGCGCATCCGGAAAAACGGCAACATGGGTTATTATATCGAGATAACCAAGGGAAAACTGTCGCAGGTTCCTGCCCATTTCATCATGCGCCGGGCGCTTGTGAATGCGGAACGCTTTACTACGCAGAAACTGCAGGAACTGGAGCAGAGCCTGAATGAGTCCGGCTCCCGGATTCTGGAGCTTGAACACGATCTGTTCCTTGAAGTCCGTGCTACACTCAAGCAGTATGTGCCTTACCTGAAACAGGCCGCTGCGGAAATCGCCTATGCGGATGTGACTTCCTCCCTTGCGCAGGTGGCGCTGACGCATGGCTGGGTGCGCCCGGAGGTCGACGACGGCATGGAATTTGACGTGCAGGGCGGCCGGCATCCCGTGGTTGAGCAGCATCTGCCCAGCGGTGAATTCGTGCCGAATGATCTTTTACTCTGTGCTTCTGACGGCGGCTCCGGCTGTTCCCGTGCCTCTGGTAGCGAAAGTGCCGCTTCATCCTTTGCACTGATTACCGGCCCGAATATGGCGGGCAAGAGCACCTTCCTCCGGCAGAATGCGCTTATCTCCCTGCTTGCCCAGACCGGCAGCTTTGTTCCCTGCTCATCAGCGCACCTTGGCATTGTAGACCGCATCTTCTGCCGTGTGGGTGCAAGCGACAACCTTGCGCGGGGCGAGTCTACCTTCCTTGTGGAAATGACGGAGACTGCGCGGATACTGCGTTCTGCCACGGCACGCTCGCTGGTCATCATGGACGAGGTGGGGCGGGGCACCAGCACGGAGGACGGACTTTCCATTGCATGGGCGGTGAGCGAGCACCTGCTGAATACTATCCGCTGCAAAACGCTCTTTGCAACCCACTACCATGAGCTGACCCGCCTGGAACATCCCTGTCTGAAGAAACTCTGCATGGCGGTGAACGACAGCGGCAGGGACATCGTCTTCCTGCGCAAAGTGATGGAAGGTTCCAGCGAAAACAGCTACGGTATCCACGTGGCGCGGCTTGCCGGTATTCCGCCGGTGGTCATACAGCGGGCGGAATCGATTCTGGCACGCATTCAGCAGGAAGCATCTGATCGTCCGATTGTGCCGGAATCTGCTCCCACCGTGCCGGAAAGCGGGGCGCAGCCGTCTTCTTCGGTACAGCCCGCCCGCGGGGAATCCCTGACCGGGGCGCTGTTCAGTGAGGAAGAGATGGTGCTTGATGAAATCCTTTCCTGCCGCCCGGACGAAATGACCCCGATTGCTGCGCTGCAGGCCGTCATGCGCTGGCAGCAGCGGCTTTCCGGCCGTTGAGCTGAGCGGTAAGCTGAAACTTCCGGGCTGCGGTTCTGTGCAAATTCCGCTTTTTTTCTGAAAATTTTTCCGAAAACTATGCAAAAAATGTATTTTCTCGCGTAGATAAAGGGTATGGGAATCTCCTTGATGTTCACCAGGCCCCTGTTCCTTGCAAAGGAGCGGGTAAAACAGGTCGCCGGGACGCTGTGCTCGGCTGCATTTACGGACATGCACTGCATCTGCTGCGGCGCGCCCTGCAGGGAAATGCCGGTCTGCCCTTCCTGCGTGTCGCACCATCTGCGGACCTTTGCCCCGCCGGGCCGGGGGCGCTGTTCAGTCTGCGGCAGACCGCTGCTGGGCGAGCGGGGAACCTGCACTTCCTGCCGTTCCGCGCCGGTGCTCCGCAGTACGGACAGCGTTTTTCCCCTGCATACGTACCGCCTGTGGAAGAAGGAACTCCTGCATGCATGGAAGATGGGGCGGGACCGCCGGCTTTCGCCTCTCTTTGCTGACATGATTGCGGATGCCCTGGCCCTGCTGCCGGCCGGGAAACTTCCTGTTGTACCGGTCCCGCCCCGTCCGGGCAAGCTGTTCCGGGAAGGCTGGGATCAGATAGAAGACCTGTGTACGTTTCTTTCATTCCGCTACGGCTACCGGGTGCTCCGGCTTTTGCGCCGCCGCAGTACAGAGCAGCAGAAGCGCAAGAACCGTGCCGAGCGGCTGGACGGGTGCGGTATTCCCCCGTACGGGCCCTCACCGCTGCTGCTGCGGCTCAGTGCAGGCGGGAAGGTGCCGGAAGAACTTGTGCTGCTGGATGATGTGATTACCACCGGGGCAACGGCGGAATGCTGTGCGTCGGTGCTCAGGCGCTGCGGTGTAAGAAAAGTTCACGTAGTTTCGCTTTTTATAGTAGACTAAGAGGCTTTCATGTTGTAAAATATATGATGGAGATAGTTGCAAAAGGCTGTTGCTTTTGCAAATGCTGTTCAAAAGCCTCATTCCGTTGCGGTTTTTGGGGTGGATTTGGGAGCAGCTGCAAGATTCGTCTGACTTTTGCAGCCGCCTCACTGATACGGCAGCCTTGGAATCCCTTGTTATGGTGTTCCTGCGCTTGCTCCGAAATTCTTGGGATGAACTCGGCTGAAGAGTCTGTCTGCGTCTGCTCCAGATTTTACCGCCAGTCCAGCTTTCCAAAGGAGAAAATTGCATGGCAGAAGAGAATACACAGTTGCAGCTTGTCACCTTCCAGCTTGGAAAGGAGCTGTACGGTGTTGATATCATGGATGTGAAGGAAATCGTAAAAGTCCAGGCCGTCCGCCCGATTCCGAATGCCCCCTATTATGTGGAGGGTATCATCAATCTTCGCGGCGAGATTATTCCCATCATCAACCTTCACAAGCGTTTTCATATCCAGACGCTGGTTTCTACCACGGAGGAAGACGAGGACACCGAGGATGAGGGCGGGTTTATTATCCTTGATATCGAAGGAAACAAAATCGGCATTATTATTGACCGTGTTGCCCGCGTTATCGGTGTGTCTACCGGTGAAATCAAGCCGCCGCCGCAGATGCTCAACGGCATCGGCACGGAGTACATCCAGGGTGTCGTCCGCCAGGAATCTTCCTATTTGATTATTCTTGATATCCGCAAGATATTCAATGCCGGAGAATTGCAGAAGATTATCTCTCCCGCAGGCTGACGGAAAAGGGCTTTCGATTAAAAAATGATACATACATACAGCTCCACAATCAGGCGCAGGGAAATGGAAGCCGTCCTTACTTGTATGGTGGATGAGCAGCTGGGGCCCGGCGAGATGGCGCAGCGTCTCATCCAGACGGTGAAGGAAATGACCGGCTGTGACGGCGGTGTTGCCCTGCGCAGCCCGTCCCTTGCCCTTGAATATGCACTTGCGGCGCTTGCCCTCCCGAAGGAAAGTACCGTCATGATAAGTGCGCTTGCTCCCGCCTGGCAGCTGCTTACGCTGGAAAAACTCGGCTACAAGCCGCTTGTCCTTGATGTGTGTGAAGAAAACGGCCTCATTGCTCCCGCCGCCGCCGAAGAAGGCGTCAAGGCGGGCGGACGGCTGCTTGTGCTCAGCGAAACCATGGGTGTGCTGCCCGATATCCAGCAGTTCCTTGCGCTTGGAATTCCCATCATTGAGGATGTATCCCATTCCGCCCTCTCATTTTATCCGCCAGAGGAGGGCAGTGCCGCGGAACAGCCGGTTTCCGCAGCGCCTTCCGCCCCGGCAGCAGATGCTTCCTCTCAGGGGGAAGACGGCGCCGCTGCGGCTGATGTTCCCCACGGAAAGCGCGCAGGCATGTACGGTGTCTACACGATTTTTGGCATGGAAGACCGCGATATTGTGACTTCCGGCGGCGGTGCAGTCCTTTTTGCTCCCTCCCGGCGGGAATGGATTGTCCTGAAAAAGCTTGCGGACGAGGCGCCGTCCACGGATCTTATGCCGGACATGAATGCGTCCCTTGCCCTTGTGGAACTGAAGGAGTTTTCACGCAACGAACGTTCCCGCCGTGACCTGTTTTCCCTGTATTCGCGGGCAATCATGGCGGGGCGGCACAAGACCTTTGTCCGTGCGGGCGATGACGGTTCCACCGTGTATTCGTTTCCGCTGGTGCTGAATTCAGGCTTTAAGGATGTAAAGGCCTATGCGCTCCGGAAAGGCGTGGAAGTCCGCCAGGCCTACGAGAATTCCGTCATTGCGTTCCGGCAGGAACAGCTTGCTTCTTCCTGCATCTGCGCGAATTCGCTGCTTTTGCGCTGTGCGCTGTTCCCCCTGTATCCCCGGCTCGGGCAGAAAGATGCTGCCCGCATTGTAAAGGTGCTCTCTTCACTGCCATGAAAAAATGCCTGGTCGTAGTCAATTCCTTCAAGAACGGTGCAGTTCCGCTTGCCGGTGAAATCTGCGCCTTTCTGGAAAAGAGAAACATAAGCGCCTCCGTGTTCTCGTATGACGGCAGTGCCGCCCAGCGGGAGGAGGTTTCTGTTTCCTTTGAAGGCTGCGGCTTTGTGGTTACGCTTGGCGGCGACGGCACCGTCCTGTTTGCATGCCGGGGCTGTGCTGCGCTGGGTATCCCTGTGTTCGCCATCAACCTGGGGGAATTCGGCTTCCTGGCGAATGTCCAGCCGGGCTGCTGGGAAAAAGAACTTGCTGAATTCCTTGAGGGGCGGGCTTCGGTGAGCAACCGGAGCCTTGTTGAAGCTGAGGTGCTGCGGGGCGGGAAGACGGTCTTCCTTTCCGCAGGGCTGAACGACATCGTGCTTGCCGGGAAGACACCTATGGCGCTGGTTAACTTGAATGTTGCGTACAACCATGCGCTGCTGGGGCCGTTCAAGACGACCGGCATCATTGTGTCCACCGCCACCGGTTCCACGGCATATTCCGCTGCAGCCGGGGGGCCCATCATGGAACCGTCCCTTGACACCATGGTGCTTACGCCCATCAGCTCCTTCAGCCTGTCTGCGCGCCCGCTGGTTTTCGGCTCCCGGGGCGAAATCACCGTTACGGTGCTGCCGTCGCGGGCCGGCATGGAGCTTACCCTGGACGGGCAGGAGCGCTTTGAGCTGGAAACCGGGGATGTCATCATCATGGGTGTTCCTTCGTACAAGGCGCAGATTGTCTGCGCTACGCAGGAAAAATTCTATGCATCGCTCCAGAGCAAGCTGAACTGGTCAGGAGGTCCCCGTGCTTGAAGAACTTGAAATCCAGAACTTTGCCCTCATTGACCATGCCCGCGTGGAATTTCCCGGCGGCTTTACGGTGCTGAGCGGCGAAACTGGCGCGGGAAAGTCCCTGCTCATCGGCAGCCTTTCATTTTTGCTCGGCGGCCGGGCGGGACTGGAGCAGATTCGTTCCGGCTGCCACGAGGCGCAGGTAAGCGGGGTGTTCCGCCTTGACTGCCCGGAGGCGTCCCAGTGGCTTTCCGGTCACGGCATCGAGGCCGAAGACGGGCGCATCCTGCTCCGCCGCATCGTGAAAGACAGCGGAAAATCCTCTTCATGGATTGGCGGAACGCCGGTAACACGCGCCGACCTTGCCTCCTTTGCGTCATGCCTTGTTGACCTGCACGGGCAGCACGAGCAGCAGTCGCTCATGAAAATCGCAGAGCACCGCCGCTATCTTGATGTATATGCAGAAATTACGGAGGAAGTGCAGGCTTTTTCCCAGCTCTACGCACAGCTTGTGGAAAAGCGCCGCCTGCTTGATTCTTTTGCTGCGGATGAAGAAGCCCGGCGCACCCGCGTTGAAATGCTGAATTTCGCCGTCGCGGAAATAGACGAAGCCCGCCTCCATGCCGGCGAGGACGAGGAGCTTGAGGACGAGGAGTCCCGCCTTGCCTCCTACGAAAAGCTTTGCGGAGGCATTGATGAAATATGCGCGCTGCTGGAAGGCGGGGACGATGCTTCCGGCGGCATTCTGCCGGAATTCCGGCGGCTTTCCGGGGCGGCAGCCCGTTCTGCTGCACTGGATAAAGCGCTGCTTCCGCTGCAGGACAGGCTGCAGTCCGCTTTCTACGAGCTCGATGATATTGCCGGGGAATTCCGCAAGTACGGGGCGGGGCTTGTGTTCGACCCGGAACGCCTTGCTGCCGTACAGGAACGCCTTGACCTGATATACCGGCTGAAGAAAAAATATGCTCCGGCACAGGGAGCCGCCGTTGCGGATGTGCTTGCCTACGGAGAACGTGCCCGCAAAGAGCTGGAAAGCCTTGGCGGTGCTGCCGAGGACAGGTCTGCGCTGGAAGCAGAGGTTTCCGCGCTGGAAAAGCAGGCCTACGCTGCCGCGCGGGCTCTGAGCGCAAAACGGCGTGAGGCTGCAGGGCGGATGTCTGCGGCTGTGGGGGAGGTGCTTGCGCTGCTCGGCATGAAGGATGCCCGCTTCTCCGTGAACCTTTCCGAGAAGCCCGGCAACGATGTGTCCCAGAAATGCGGCCCCTACGGCATGGACGACATTGAATTCCTTCTGAGCGCAAATCCCGGTTCCCCCATGCAGCCGCTTGCACGGGTTGCTTCCGGCGGCGAACTGAGCCGCGTGATGCTGGCGCTCAAGACCATACTCAGTGCCGGGGATACGGCCGGAACCCTCATTTTTGATGAAATTGATACCGGTATCGGCGGTGCCGTAGCGGTGAGTGTGGGCGAGCACATGAAGAAACTCTCGCGGAAGAAGCAGGTTTTATGCATAACGCATCTTGCGAGTATCGCTGTTTATGCCGATAATCAGATAAAGATACAGAAAGGCGTAGAGGGCAACAGCACTGCGACAGATGTTTTTCCTGTCACAGGGCAGGATCGCGTGAGGGAGATTGCCCGCATGCTTTCCGGGGATGTTACATCCCCTGAGTCTCTTGAACACGCAGCTGCCATGCTGCACAAATGTGGAGGATTATAATGCCTACAAGTAATGAGAAACGCGAAGAATTTTCCCAGGCTGTCAAGCCGATAAAAGATGCCATAAAGGGGGCGCTGGACAAGGAGAAGGCTGAACTTGCCGAAATCCGCAAGGAAGCAGAGGGTGCCGAGTACAAAAAGCTGCTGCTCGCGGATCAGATGATTTACATCACGACCCTCTACATGGCCATCAACTCGCTTTCCGTGCAGATCCTTGAATTCAAGAACAACGACGCGCTCAACGATGCCCGCAAGTGCATTTACAAGGTGCTCATCTATCTTGAGGAAGTTGTCTCCAACATTGTTGACTGTCCTTATTCCGACCTTGCTCCCCGTCTGGAGAAGATTGCAAATGTTCCCGTGGACAAGCGCCTGTACCTGGTGCGCAAGCTCGGCCTTGCCATAAAGCTGCTTACCGATGCCTTCGGCGATAATTCCAAGTGGAAGTGGAGCTTTGTAGAAATCCGCGGCCGCTTTGCCGTTGTTGCAAAGAACATGATAAACATGAAAGAGGCGGCAAAGGACTACTTTGACCCCAATTCCCCCAACTACGAGCCGAGCGTGCTCTATGTGCGCCTTATCCGCAAGCTGCTTGACCAGTGCGCCATGGACTACCGCGACAAGTACGAGCTTAGTTCCCGCCGCGTAGACGACATGCAGCAGGCAATCAACCTGCTCATTGCAAACCGCCGCGTTTCGATGGTGCTCAGCGATTCAGAGATGTCGGAGGAAATCCGCAAGAAAGCGCTTGCGTGGAAGAACAAGCTTGATGCCGACACAAAGTCCGGTGCCAGCAAGTAGCATGAAGAAAGACTTTATATTGAAGATTTTCGAAGGTTTTTCCATCGTCCGGTGGAACGACCTTGTGCGTCCCTTTGATGTTGTGGAAATGGACAAGGACGCCGAAAAGCTTGTAGTCGCATACATCATCGGCAAGTTCGAGGAACACCGGGGCGTCAAGATTGACTGGGAATGGATGATTTATGCCTCCCTCTTCGACCTGCTCAGGAAAATCTCCCTCTGCGACATAAAAAGCCCCGTCCAGCGCCTCATAAAGACACAGTATCCGGATGAATTTATCCGCCTGAATGAGTGGGTGCTGGAGCAGTACCGCCAGCTTATCCCGGATAAGGCGCTGTTTTCAAAATTTACGCTGTACATCGGCAAGATGAGCGGTTCCATCCCCTATGAGGATGCCCAGGAGCAGACCGCCCGCGTGTTCCGCGCGGCACATAAGTACTCCACCCTGCGCGAGCTGGAGATGATCGGCATGGTGAACGAGCCGCAGCGTCTGGAACGCATCCGGCGCGAACTGAATGCCGATCTTCAGAAATACCTTGATTTGCAGGGGCTGCAGCTGCTCATGACGCGCCAGAAGCCCTTTGATTTCCTGATGCGCATAGAGCAGCTCCGCTTCCAGACGCGCTGGAACCAGACGCCGCGGGTGCCAAGAACATCCGTGCTCGGCCACTGCTTTTTTGTTGCCATCCTGACGCTGCTGCTGGGGCGGGAAACCGGCATTGCATTCTGTTCCCGGCGCTTCTACAACAATTTCTTCTGCGCCCTCTTCCATGACCTGCCGGAAGCCGTCACCCGCGACATCATTTCGCCCGTAAAGCAGGCCACCGAGGGGCTGCCGTCCATAGTGAAGAGCATTGAGGACAAGATTGTTGCCTCGGAACTGGTGCCGCTCATGGAGGATTTCTACCGCGACGAAATCCTTTACTTTACAAATGACGAGTTTTCCAACCGTATCTGCCGCGACGGCAAGGTTTCCCATGTGAGCTTCGATGAGCTGAACACCCGCTATAATGAAGACGCTTTCAGCCCCGTGGATGGAAGAATCGTGCGCATTGCCGACCATTACTCTGCGCTGCTGGAGGCGGAACTTTCCATCAGCCACGGCATTACGAGCAAGCATCTGCGTGACGGAAAGGCGAACCTGCTCAGGGCATACCCGGAGGGTACTGTTATCAGCGGCATTGATGCCCACGCACTTTTCCAGTCCTTCGCTTAAGCTGTTTTGCCGGTTCCCGTATTTTAAAATTCTCTTTTGAAAACCTTGAAAAATCATGAAAGTGAGTTTTTCAAGATGCCGTATTGTAAAAAAAATCCTTTTATTCTATACTTATGATAAGCCAATTTTCGCTTTTTTGCGGATTTCTGGCGGGGACTGCTGTAAATAGTTATTCCATAATAATTTATAGGTTCCAATACACGTTTTTTGCTCGCGCTATGGAGGAAATATGACAATTTCACAAATGCTCAGTCAAAGTGGTATGCTGACTTTGCTAGGGATGGGTGTCGTCTTCAGTTTCCTTATCATCCTGATCCTGTCGATGTACCTGCTGCATGCAGTGGTGCACGCGCTTCGTCTTGATAAGGCCGATGAACCGGACACCGCTTCTGCCGCCCCGGCCGCGCCTTCCCAGGCTGCTGATACAGGGGCTGTCGTTGCGGCGATTGCTGCCGCCGTGCATGAGAAATTAGGCTGATTCATCGTATAATTAATTATCGTTTTAAGAGGTTTTTTTATGGCTAAAGTTGGAATTTCTGAACTTGCAATCCGTGATGCTCATCAGAGCCTGCACGCAACACGTATGACAACCGCAGACATGCTGCCGGCGTGTCCCATGCTTGATAAAATCGGCTATAAATTCGTAGAGGGCTGGGGTGGTGCAACCTATGATTCCTGTATCCGCTTCCTGAATGAAGATCCGTGGGAGCGCCTGCGCAAGCTCCATGCTGCAATGCCGCACTCAAAAATCATGATGCTCCTGCGCGCCCAAAACCTGCTGGGTTACCGCCACTATGCGGACGACGTTGTGGAGAAGTTCGTTGAAACTGCCGCAAAGAACGGCATTGACTGCTTCCGCATTTTTGACGCCTGCAATGATCCGCGCAACATGGAATGTGCCACCAAGGCTGCCAAGAAAACCGGCAAGCACGTCCAGATGGCAATTTCCTATGCTGTTACCCCTTACCATACAATTGAAAAGTATGCCGAGCTTGCCAAGACCTACGCAGACTTTGGTGCAGATTCAATCTGTATCAAGGATATGTCCGGTCTGCTCAAGCCGTATGCTGCCTACGACCTGGTAAAGGCTATCAAGGCAAAGGTTGACCTTCCGGTTGAAATCCATACCCACGCTACGACTGGTCTTTCCGTTGCAACCCTCCTGAAGGGTGCCGAAGCCGGTGCAGACTGGCTTGATACCGCTATTTCCTCCATGTCAATGGGAACATCCCATTCTCCTACGGAAACCATTGTAGAGATGCTGAAGGGCACTGACCTTGACACCGGTCTGGATACATCTGCCCTGCTTGAAATTGCAGCATATTTCCGTGAAGTGCGCAAGCATTATTCTTCTCTTGAATCATCATTCCTGGGTGCTGATACCCGTATCCTGCTTTCCCAGGTGCCGGGCGGAATGCTCTCTAACCTGGAAAGCCAGCTTAAGCAGCAGAACGCAGGCGACCGCATGGACGATGTGCTTGCCGAACTGCCGAAAGTCCACAAGGATGCAGGCTATGTGCCGCTTGTTACGCCGACAAGCCAGATTGTCGGTACGCAGGCCGTCATGAACGTCCTGATGGGACGTTACACGACAATGACGCAGGACTTCCGCAACCTCATCACGGGACGTTTCGGCAAGCTCCCGGCAGAAGCAAACCAGGATCTGGTCAAGAAAGCTCTTGAGCAGAACAAGATGGATGCTGTCGTTACCTGCCGCCCGGCTGACCTGCTTGAACCGGAATGGGACAAAATGGTCGAAGAATCAAAGAAGAACGGCGGAAATGGTTCTGACGAAGATACGCTTACCTATGCGATGTTCCCGAACGTGGCACCGAAGTTCTTTGCTGAGCGTGCCAAGGGCCCGGTCGATGCTGCTACGGCATTTGCAAAGAAGGAAGCTCCGGCAGCTGCATCAAACGGCGGCAGCTACACCATTACTGTGAACGGCAGCCCCTATGCTGTTACTTCTGACGGAAAGGGTTCCATCACGGTTAACGGCACCGCATACACTGTTGCTTTCGGTGCTGCTGGTGCCGGGGCATCCACTGGTGCCGGGGCAGCCGCTGCTGCTCCGGTCGTGACCGGCGGTGTGGATGTGAAGGCTCCGGTTGCCGGTACCCTGCTGCGCCAGAGTGTCCCGAACGGTTCCAAGGTTTCAAAGGGACAGACCGTTATGGTGATTGAGTCCATGAAGATGGAACTTGAAATAAAGGCACCTGAAGCTGGTACCATCAACTTTGGCGTTGCACCCGGTACTCAGGTTGCGAACGGACAGGTGCTCGCAAGCATCGGCGGTGTGGTGATGGCCGCTCCCGCTCCTGCAGCAGCCCCGGCCGCTGCTCCGGCTCCGGCACCCGCTGCCGGCGGAAGCGGTACTGCAGTGAAGGCTCCTGTTGCCGGTGTCTTCCTCCGCACTGCTGTTTCAGAAGGTGCTTCTGTGAAGGCTACAGATACAGTTGCCGTGATTGAGTCCATGAAGATGGAACTTGAAATCAAGGCTGGTGCAGCAGGAAAGGTTCATTTCCTTGTAAGCGCCGGTACGCAGCTGAAGAACGGTCAGCCGGTTGCTGAGATTAACTGAGAAGGATAGTACCATGCCATTTTCAAAGACAGAGAATAATAAGAAAATCGGTCTCATCATGATAGCGATTATCGCTGTGTGCGCCGTGCTGTCCTTCGGGACGCAGGCCTTTGCCCAGAGTGACAGCAGCGGAACAAGCACCGTTGTACTTGAGAACAATTCCGGGCTTGACAAAGTGATTAAGGGAACCGAGAACTGGCACGGGGAATATGACATTTCAATTCCCACGTTCCTCCAGAACATTGGCAAGTCTACCGGCATCTACAAGATGGTGCACCGCCAGACTGCTGCGGAAATAGCCGCCGAGAAGGAAGAAAAGGCTCGTGCCGCTGCTGCAGAGAAGGTTGATCCCTTTGCAGACGCAAATCCGCCGGGATGGCAGTACCTGGTGATGATCATCGTTGGTTTTGTTGTCATCTGGCTCGGTGCTGGAATGGGATTTGAACCGCTCCTGCTGATTCCTATCGGTTTCGGTACGGTTCTGGTGAATATTCCGGGTGCGGGAATGGGTGATGCACCCCACGGCATGCTGCACATCATTTACAGCGCAGGTGTCGGCAATGAATTCTTCCCCATGCTCATCTTCATGGGCATCGGTGCCATGACGGACTTCGGTCCGCTCATTGCGAACCCCAAGATGGCTCTGCTGGGTGGTTCCGCACAGCTGGGTGTGTTCTTCACGATGTTCGGTGTCGCTGTCATGAATATGATAGACGGCATTGATTACACCATCCTGCAGGCTGCTGCAATCGCAATCATCGGTGGTGCAGACGGTCCTACGTCCATCTACGTGTCGGGTAAGCTTGCGCCGGAGATGATGGCCGTTATTGCCGTTGCCGCATATTCATACATGGCGCTGGTTCCGCTTATCCAGCCGCCTATCATGAAGCTGCTCACGACAAAGAAAGAGCGCCTTATCCACATGGATCAGCTGCGCGAAGTCAGCAAGACCGAACGCGTCCTCTTCCCGATGATGCTGCTGGTGCTTACCATTCTGCTTTTGCCGCCTGCTGCACCGCTTATCGGCATGCTTGCATTCGGTAACTTTGTGCATGAGGCCGGCTGCGTAAGCCGCATCTCCAAGACGATGGAAAACGAGATGATGAATATCGTCTCTATCCTTCTTTCACTTGGTGTCGGCAGCCAGATGACGCCGGAAAAGATTATGCGTCCTGAATCACTCGGCATCATTGTTCTTGGTCTTGTTGCGTTCTGTGTGGCGACTGCCGGCGGTATCGTCATGGCAAAGATAATGAACGTGTTCCTTCCCAAGGGAAAGAAAATCAATCCGCTTATTGGTTCCGCGGGCGTTTCGGCTGTTCCGATGGCTGCGCGTGTTTCCAACAAAGTGGGGCAGGAATTTGATCCGTCTAACTTCCTGCTGATGAACGCCATGGGACCGAATGTCTCTGGTGTCATCGGTACTGCTATTGCTGCAGGTGTGTTTATCGCAACCTACGCACGCTAATCGCTGAATAGTGCCAGTTTCAAAAATCATAGATTTTTGAAACTGGCTTTTTTGTTTGCGGGCTGTGCCTTTGTGCCCTTTCCCTGTTTTCTTCCTCTTGATAGGGTGCTTCTTTTTTGCTAAACTTTTACGCATCATGACTTTCTTGGGAATCCTGTACAATATTATCATTGCGCCGAGTGAAACTGTCATAGAGACAGTATTTTGCTTCACCCGGGTGAAATTTGAAGCGTTCGGCATTATGGGAGCCATTGTTGCGGTCAGCCTGGTGGTGAATTTCCTTGCGCTTCCGCTGTACAACATTGCTGACAAGCTGCAGCTGGAGGAGCGTGAGACTCAGCGGCGTCTTTCCCGCTGGGTAAAGCATATAAAGAAGCATTTTTCCGGTGACGAGCAGTTCATGATGCTTTCTACGTATTATCGTGAGAACAGCTACCATCCGCTCTATGCGCTGCGCTCGTCCCTGTCCATTATGATAGAAATACCCTTCTTCATTGCAGCGTACCATTTTCTTTCCCACAGTACCAGCCTGTCGGGGGCATCGTTCTGGCTTCTGGAGGATTTGGGGCAGCCCGACACGCTTGTACGTTTTGGCGGTTCTGCTGTTCATCTGCTCCCTGTCATAATGACGGTCATTAATCTTGTATCCGGTGCCGTTTATACAAAGGGGGCACCGCTCAAGGAGAAAATCCAGCTCTATGCAATGACGCTGCTCTTCCTTGTCCTGCTGTATAATTCTCCTTCTGGTTTGGTCTGCTACTGGATATTGAATAATCTTTTTTCGCTGATAAAGAATATTATCAATGCGCACGTGAAGCGGCCCGGCAGGTTTGTTCATGCAGTGCTTTCCGGACTGATGCTATGTGCTGCCTTCTATTTGCTGCTGCGCGGGGGAAACCACAGCCTCGTGAAGCGTGGAATCTTCTTTGTGTTTGCTGCCTTTGTTGCTGTCATGCCCAGGTTGTTTTCCCTGCTGAAGCCGCATCTGCCGTCGCATGCAGCACTGTCCCTGACGGGGAAAGCGCTGCTGGAGCTGCTTGTTTCCTCCGGTGCCGGGCTGGCGCTGCTGTGCGGTTTTCTGCTGCCGCTGTCTGTGATAGCAACAAGTCCTGCAGAATTCAGCTTCATAGGGAATACACCGTCCCCGCTTACGTATATCTGGAATGCGCTGTCAATCTGTGCAGGTTTTTTCCTGTTCTGGCCGCTGTGCATCAGCAGGTTGTTCGGCAGGAAGCTCCGTTCTGTGCTGGCGCTGCTTTTCCCCTTTTTATTTCTTGCTGCGCTTGCCAATGCCTATGTGTTCAAGCAGCGCTACGGACTGATGTCCGTGTTTTTCAAATTGAATGATGCTTCCGGCCTGAAGGATTACTCGCCGTTCTTTTCCCTGCTGCCCCTGCTGGCCTATGTAGTTGCTTGTGTTCTGGTATATGCTTTGCTGCGTCATCGCCGTGGAGCAGGGTATCTGAGCCTTGTGATGCTGGCATTCTGCATCGCAGAACTTGTGACGGGAACGGGAAAAGTGCGGGATGTATCCTTTGGCTACGGGAAGACTGCGGAGACCCGGAAGTTTTCAGACTCAAATGAAAGTGGTTTTGAGCCTGTCTACAATTTAAGCAGGACTGAGAAAAATGTGCTCGTTCTCTTTATGGATCGTGCGATAAGTTCTTTTTTCCCCTGCATATTTGAGCAGTTTCCGCAGTTCAAGGACCAGTACAAGGGCTTTGTGTTTTATCCGAACACAGTGTCCTTTTCGAACCAGACGGCAAAAGCTTCTCCTGCAATGATGGGCGGGTACGAGTATACGCCGGAGAACGAGAACAAGCGTCCTGATGAACTGCTGAAGGACAAACATAATGAAGCACAACTTGTGCTGCCCAGATTGTTCCTTGATGCGGGCTATGATGTGACTGTTACGGATCCGCCCCTTGCAAACTATGCCGTGTGGCACTCCGATTCTACTGCGTTCATGCCTTATCCTGAAATTCATCTCGATTTTGTGTGGGGAAAGTATTCCTTCCGATACCAGCGGGATCATCTGGGGCAATTCACATATAATGCTGACACTGCAGTTGGGGAACGGTGCTTGTGCTTTGCTTTTATGCAGGTCTTGCCTCCTGTTTTGAGAAACACATTCTATCAGGGGGGAGAGTATTTCAGGGAAGTTACAAAATTGTTGGGAGAAGACGCTCTCCTCAATAATTACACTGCGCTTTACTATCTTCCGGAACTGACGTCATTTGAGAGCACAAAGCCGACCTATACGTTTATTTGTAATGACTTGCCCCATGTTTCTTACCAGCTTCTTGCCGGGGATGATTATCATCCGGAGCTTGAAGTTGATGAATCGAATGCTTCCGGGACAGGAAACTTCAAATGGAAACTCAGTGCATTTGACACAGGGGACAGGGAAGCCTACCATGTCAATGCGGCAACGCTGCTCCTGCTGGGAAAATGGTTTACTTTCCTGCAGGAAAACGGCGTCTATGATAATACGCGGATAATCATCGTTGCAGACCATGGTTATAACATATATACTCCTGCATTCGGGCAGATGGAGAATGGAACCGATTATGCGCGCTATAATCCGCTGCTTATGGTGAAGGATTTTAATGCCTCTGGGGAACTTGTGACGGATAATTCCTTTATGACCAATGCTGACACGTTGTTTTTTGCGACAGAAGGTTTGCCGGTATCGGATCGGAATCCGTTCACGCAGAAAAAGTTTGAGGATATGAGGAATAAACAGGAAGTGCATATCTATCCGACGGAAATGCCTGCGGATTTCTTTGCTCCTGATTTCAACGAGGTGAATGCGCCTGCCCATCTGACAGATAAAACAACATGGATGCTGAAAGACGTTACATCAGACACCTGCTGGTCTGTGCATGACAACATTTTTGATGAAAGCAATTGGACTCGGATAGGAGGCAAGGAATGATTCTATCACCGCTTTACATAGATCCCGGTACGGGGAGCATGCTCTTTTCGATTATCATCGGACTTGCCACGACGGCGGTGTTTGGTTTCAGGGCGCTTTTGATTAAACTGAAATCTGTGCTTGGGCGTGGAAAGCAGGAACGTCTGGATAAGTCTCACCGGGGAATCGTTATTTACACTGATTCAAAGCGTTACTGGAATGTTTTCTGCCCCATCTGCCATGAGTTCGAGCGAAGGGAAATACCGCTTACTTACTATACGCAGAGTGCCGATGACCCTGCGCTGGCTGAGGACTTTAAATATGTTCATGCGGAGTTTATTGGTGAGGGAAACAAAGGCTTTGCAAAGATGAATTTTCTTAATGCTGATATCTGCCTTGCGACGACTCCAAACCTTGATGTGTACCAGTGGAAACGCAGTAAGAACTGTAAATTTTATGTTCATGTGCCCCATTCGATGGGGGATTTTACGGGCTACCGTATGTTTGCCCTCGATTTTTACGATGCGGTTTTTTGTACCGGTGATTATCAGATAAAAGATTCTTTGTTGTTGGAACAAATCAGGCAAACCCGTAAAAAGCAGTATGTGACGGTCGGATACCCTCCTTTGGATGAAATGGCAAAAAAACTGTCTTCTATTCCAGATGATAAAGTTTCCGGGACAACAACCGTTCTTGTTGCTCCCAGCTGGGGAAAAAACAGCCTCCTTGAGAAATTTGAGGGTGCATTTCTTTCTTCATTGCGGGAAACTGGCTATACCATAATTATTCGCCCTCATCCTCAGACTGTTATGGCCAACAGGCCCCTGATAGATCGCTTGATGCTTGAGTTCCCCGAAACTGCTACATTCCACTGGAATTTTGATAATGATAATTTTAGCGTGATGTGTAAATCTGATATCCTTATTTCTGATTTCTCTGCTATTATGTATGAATATGCATTTCTGTTCAATCGCCCGGTAATCTATACCGATATCGATTTTGACAATGGTGTGTATGATGCTGCATGGATAGAGGATGATATGTGGAAAATCAAATCAGCCCCTAAAATCGGAGTTAAACTGAATGAATCTGATTTCCCCGAAATGCATTCTGTGATAGCCCAAACCCTTTCAAATAAGGCTTTGTCAGCTTCTCTTCAGGATGTAAAAAAGCAGGGATGGATGCATGAAGGAGAAAGTGTCGGCCGGATTGTAGATTATCTGGTTTCTAAAGAATCTGAAATCAGAGAGACAGACATGCATTACGTTGATTCTTGAAGGAAGCATATATGAAACGTGTCATTACCTACGGAACATTTGACTTGCTGCATTATGGACATATAAACTTGTTGCGTCGGGCAAAATCCCTGGGAGATTATCTTATTGTTGCATTGTCAACAGATGAGTTTAATTGGCGGGAAAAACAGAAAAAGTGTTACTTTAATTATGAAAAACGCAAGCAGTTGCTGGAGGCAATCCGCTATGTGGATTTTGTCATTCCTGAGGAAAACTGGGAGCAGAAGAAAACCGATATACAGGAGTATCACATAGATACATTTGTTATGGGTGATGACTGGAAAGGAAAATTTGATTTTTTGAAAGAACAGTGTGAAGTTGTCTACCTTGAACGGACCCCGGAAATAAGTACAACCCGGATAAAGCAGGATTTGACGAAAGCTCAGGTTGCCCCCTAAGGGGCTGCTTGCCGCGTTGCGGAGTATTTTGTAGCAGCTTGGTGCGCCCTGTTCTCTAAATGAAAAAAATATGCTATTATTCGTGCTATGAATGAGTTCGCACGTGTCTTATTGAAGCCGAAGGAAGAGCATGAGATTGCCCAGGGCTTTCCCTGGGTGTTTGATAACGAGATTGCAAGCGTCAAATGGCTTGCTGCTGATGGAAGCGGCGTAAAAAATACCCCGCTTGCCGATTGCGTGGTGCAGGACGGCAGCACGGTGGAAGTCTATGCGCATTCTGGTGCATTTCTGGGCAGCGGCGTCATCAACCGCAAGTCCCGGATTACCGTCAGGATGATTGGTTCTGCCCATGCCGACCAGATTATGGCAGATACAAAGTCATACTGGTCGAAGGCTGTCCGCAATGCCGTGAACATCCGCCGCCTTCATTACAGCGATAGTGACAGCTGCCGCCTTGTCTTTGCTGAGTCTGATTTTATCCCCGGCCTGATTGTAGAACGTTATGTTGCCGGAAACGATGTTTACCTTGTTGTGCAGTTTCTTGCGCTTGCCTGTGAGGTTTTCCGGGCAGACATTCTTTCCGCGCTGCAGGAAGCCTGTGGTCCCTGCTTCATCTACGAGCGGAGTGATGCTTCGGTGCGGGAAAAAGAAGGACTTGCGGAAAAATCCGGCTGGATCGGCAGGGCCGGTGAGGAAATCATAACAATTACGGAGAACGGCATCCGGCTTTCGGTGGATATTGCGCACGGACAAAAGACCGGTTACTTCCTTGACCAGAAGTGGAACCGGGCGGCAATTGCGCAGTTCTGCCACGGAAAGCGTGTGCTCGACACATTCACGCATACCGGGGCGTTTGGTTTGAATGCCGTTTCCGGCGGTGCGCGCGAGGTCATCAGCGTGGACATATCTCCGGAAGCCGTGGACATGGTAAAGCAGAACATTGCCCTTAATGGTGCCGGGCATAAGATGCAGGCGCTGTGTGCCGATGTCTTCGACCTGCTGCGGCAGTATGAATCTGACGGTGAGAAATTTGATGTCATCATCCTTGATCCTCCGGCTTTCACCAAGAGTGCAAAACTGATTCAGAAAGCGTATGGCGGTTACAAGGAAATCAACCTTCGTGCCATGCGCCTGCTGAAGGAGGGCGGAATTTTGGTTAGCTGCTCCTGCTCTTCTTATTTTGATGAACAGACCTTCTATGCAATGCTCATGCATGCGGCGCGCGACAGCCACCGCCGGGTGCAGGTGCTCCAGAAGCGCGGGGCCGGTGCCGACCACCCGGTGCTGCTGGGGTATCCCAAGAGCGAATATCTGAAGTGTGCTGTCTGCCGTGTGCTCTAGCGGAGGCTGCAATGGACGGGGACTATAACTGCGTGGTGCTGCTCGGTCCCACGGCGGTGGGTAAGACTGCGCTGGGAGTGCGGATTGCCCGGCATTATGGCTGGGATATTATTTCTGCGGACAGCAGGCAGGTGTACAAGGGGCTGGATCTTGGCAGCGGCAAGGATATTGCGGACTACACGCTGCATGAGCAGCTGCCCGACGGCACGGTGCAGGATGTGCAGGTTCCCTTTCATCTGATTGATGTTACGACGCTTGCGGAAGAATACAATGTATTTAATTTCCAGCAGGATTTCTATTCGCTCTTCCGTTCGTTTTCTACGCAGGGGAAGATGCCGTTTGTGGTGGGCGGTACCGGCATGTATCTTGATGCGATTGTCCGCGGCTACAATTTTGTGCCGGTGCCGGAGAATACTGCGCTCCGTGCTCAGCTTGCAGAAAAATCCCTGCAGGAACTGGGCGAGATGCTGCTGGCCCTCCGCCCGAATCTGCATAACAAAAGCGATTTGACTGACCGGGATCGTCTGTTGCGTGCAATAGAGATACAGACGTTCATGCAGGGGACAGAGCTGCCGGATCGTCCTGCGGTGCGTGCCTTTGTGATTGGCACGACGATTCCACGGGAGCTGCTCCGGAAAAACATTGCTGTCCGGCTCAAAGAGCGTATTGATGCCGGAATGATTGAGGAAGTTCAGGGATTGCACGATGCCGGCTATTCATGGGAACGCCTGGAAAAACTGGGACTTGAATACCGCTTTGTGAGTGAGTATCTGGAAGGAAAAATCGGAAGCCGTGAAGATTTATTTGAGCAGCTCTACCATGCGATCTGCCATTTTGCCAAGCGGCAGGAAACATGGTTCCGGGGCATGGAACGCAAAGGCGTCACCATACACTGGCTTCCGTCCGTTGCGGACAGGACTGCCAGGTATGATGCCTCGTTACAATTGATTGACTGTGCCCTGACGCCGTAAGAATCAGCGCTTCTTCCGTGCTGTCAGGCATTGACTGCTGTTTTATCTGCGGGCGTGCTCATTTTGGTGAGGTAGCCGGTGCGGATGCAGCTGTCAAAGAGCGTTTTGGAAATGTAATCTGTGGTTACGTCGTTGTATCCGTCTTTGTCACGAACAATGCGCACGACGTATCCGTCATCCATTTCGCGCACGATGGTCATATAATCAGTTGACTTTCCAATGCTTTTTAAAGTATAACTTCCCATTTGTAACTCCTTACCCATTTATGCATAAAAAGTTCTTGTACTTATATGTTCGGTATCTGGAAAAAAGGGTTTAGCGGTTTTTTCTGAAGGAGGCAGGGCGATGATCTGCTATGATGCTCATTTCCATATTACACAGTGCGCGCATGCAGCGGCGGCAGGGGCAAGCTGCGCCCTCAACCGGGAAGAATTCCTCCGGCAGGAAGCGCTGGCTGCAGCCAGTCCGTACCGTGTGCTCAGCCTTTTTGGGATACATCCGCAGGATGCGGCAGCCGGGCGCCGGGATGCGGCATTCCTGGAGCAGCTGCTGCGGGAAGGGCGTATTTGCGGTATAGGGGAGTGCGGCCTGGATTTTTTTACCGCAGAGCTCAAGGCCGGGCGGGCCCTGCAGGAGGAAGCCTGGGAAATTTCTGTTGAGCTTGCCGGCACCTACGGCGTTCCGCTGCTTGTCCATAACCGGAAGGCACTGGATGAGCTTTTCAGGGACAGCAAAAAGCTTTCCCGGCTTCCGGCTGTGATATTCCATGCATTTCCCTTTACAGAGAAAGAGTCGCTTGCCCTGCTGGGGCGCGGCATAAACGCTTATTTTTCTTTTGGGACAGCGCTCCTGCGGGGCAGCAGAAAGGCGGCAGACTGTGTGCGCAGCCTGCCTTCAGACTGTCTTCTGCTGGAAACTGATGCCCCGTTCCAGCCGTTTCCGGGGGAGCTGCAGGCGCCGCCGGAGCGTATCCGGGACGTGTATGAGCGTGCCGCCCAAATCCGGGGCGTACCGGCAGAGGAGCTTGCCTGCTGCCTGGAACGGAATTTCACCGCGGCTTTCTGCTGCGGCTAAGCGCATCACAGGATTTCCAGCGTGTCCTGTATTGCTTCCGCCGCCTGGCGGTAGTCCGCGATAAAGTTTTTATTCAGGCTGGGAATATCGCCGGAGGTCTTTTTCCGCAGCACATCCTCCAGCGCCTGCCCGGACTTTGCCAGTTTTTCGGCGCCGAGCTGACGGGCAGCCCCCTTGTAGTAATGCACGTATTTTGCTGCCTCGGTGGTGTCTTCTTTTGCTTCCAGGCTGAGCAGTTTTGCTTCGTCAAAGGGTGCTTCATGTAAAAACGCTCCCAGAAGGTCAAGGAGCAGGTCTTTTTCGCCCCCAATCATTTCCAGTGCGGCTTCCAGATTCAAAATTTCTTCTTCGGGCATATCATAAAATTATATGAAGCGTGCAGTTTTTAGTCAAGGGAAGCTCAA
>CADCQA010000162.1 GCA_902803415.1 uncultured Spirochaetaceae bacterium
GTATTCCGGTTTCCCTGCAAGGAAATCGTGCTCTGCAGCTCGCTGTTTCCCATCGGGCAGTATTTTGAAAAGCAGCTCGGCAGCAAGGGCAGGCTCGGCGCAGGCGGCAGCGTAACAACCACGGCATGGGATTTTGCGCGCAGCTGCGGGGCGCAGGAAATATACATTGCGGGTATGGATCTGGGCTTTCCCGGCGGGCAGACGCACATACGCGGCTCCCAGTTTGAAGAACGCGCGCACCGTCTGTCCGGCAGGCTGCATACGGCAGAAAACAGCACCGCCGATTCCCTCATGAGCGCCCATCCGGCCTATGCAAAGGATTACCACGGCAATCCCCTGCTTACCGACAGCCGCATGTCCGTCTTCGCCTGGTGGTTCGAATCAAACTGCGCGCAGGCACAGGCAGACGCGGTGCAGACCTATACGCTTACCCCCCAGAGCCTTGCAATCGAAGGAATTCAGGTGGCAGCTGTTACCCAGCTGCTTGAGCGCCCGGCGGCACCTGAAGCAAAAGCAGCATTCTTCCGCAAGGCCGAAGAACGCGCTGCGGCCGGGCGGGCGGCACGGGAAGCACAGGCGCTGCCCTCCTACGATGAAGTACTCCGCTCCTTTCTGCAGAACCTTGAAACGCTTTCCGAACTGGCACGCAAGGGCCTGCAGCTCTGCGAAAAGGGAATCCGGAACCGCCTGAAAGCGCCGCAGGTTTTCCCGGAGCTGGAACGCATTGACAGGCAGATTCTCTGTTCCGGCGCAAAAGAGGCAGCGGCGCTTGTGTTCCCCACCGAGCGGCACCTCAAGGAACTTTCAGCGGACCTGCCGCAGGAACCGCAGCTCCGCTCGCTCTGCTACAGCAGGCTCATCTACACGGAACTGCTGAAGGCCGTACAGGAATACCGGAACGCCCTGGGACAGCAGTAAGCGGGGACAGCTCCAACTGCCCTCCGCCGCCATCCGCAAAAAGATTGCACATCCTGCACCGAATTCATTCAAGTTCCGGCGTCTTCCTCCGATAATAAAAATAGATTGTGATGAAGGTTCTGCATGCTGGAGCAAAGCTGCGGGACGCAGTGCCTTCCGCATTTTCCGGCGGGCGTGTCATCGACATCCAGACGCCTGCCGGGAAATGTTCTTTTTTACCTCTCATGCCTGGGAGCCGGGGGAAACTCCGGCTCTTGTTTTTTCCGGAAGCCGCAGCGCACAAAACCTGCATGATTTTCAAGCTTCTCTTTAAAACTCGAACGACTTTTAAAATTGCCCCTATATTTTATGCAGATTTCTGCCGATAATAAGAAGTGAGGGTATGTATGAATTCTTATAAAATTGCAGACATCAAACCAGGAAGTTTTTTCTCAGAAGATTTATTCGTAGATAATGCATTTCTCCTTGTACCCGCACAGTGCACCGTCTCTGCGGAACAGCTGATGGATTTAAACGAATGGGGATTCACACAACTCTATACAAACGGCAGCGTAAAAGCTGACGAAACCCCGGCACCGGCCGCCGATGCAGCACAGCAGGGCGCCGGCGAAACAAAGGCCGCTGCCCCGCAGGACAATTCCGTTGACGGCAAGACAGAAACCGTCGATGCCAGCGAATTCCTTGAAGGCGAAGACAACGGCCCCACGCTCCCCAAGAAGGAGCCGGAACAGAAGAAAGCCCCGCCGGTAAACAGCTACCTTAAAGCACAGGCAAAGCTGGAAGAAGTCAGAAACACCTACTACAAGTTCTATGATTATATTGCAGGAGTCTACAACGGCTACGTGAGCGACAAGGCACTCAACAAGGCGGAAATCATGAACACCGCCGATTCCCTGTGTGAATTCGTCAAGAACAACCGCAGGGACGTGCTCCGCATCACGTCAAGCATGGAAATCGACAACAAGCACTTCCTCATCAGCCACTGTATGCGCTCCACGGTTATCGCCATCACCATCGGTCTGCAGCTCAAGCTGCCGCAGGACAAGATGATGGAACTTGCAACCGCAAGCATCATGCATGAAATCGGCATGATTCTGCTGCCGCCGCAGCTCTACATGAACGACAAACCGCTGACCGGGCCGGAAAAGCTTATGATTACCACACACCCGATTGTCAGCTACAATATCCTGAAGAAGGCGAATTTCTCGCTGCCTATGCAGCTTGCCGTACTGGAACACCACGAGCGTATGAACGGCTCCGGCTACCCGCGCCATGTGACCGGCGACAAGATTTCCCTGTACGCAAAGATTATTGCAACGGCATGCTCCTTTGAAGCCATCACCGCACCGCGCGAATACAAGGAAGAGCGCTCTTCATACGAAGCGCTGCTCGAACTGCTCAGGAACGCAAACCACCAGTACGATGACACGGTGACCAAAGTGCTGCTCTACAGCATTTCGCTCTACCCCATCGGCGTTTATGTCTACCTTTCAAACGGCAAGATTGCGCAGGTTGTGGACGTGGTGCCCGGTCAGCCCAAGACACCTTTCGTGCAGGTTCTGGGAGAAACCGCAGAAGACGGCAGCCCCAAGGTTGTGCAGGTTGATTTGGAAAAACTGCGCATCATACGCGTTCTGAACAAGAAAGAAGTACAGGACACCCTTTCCGCACTGGAAAAGATGTCAAACAAAGAAGAATAAAAACTGCGGCACGACCGCAGTCATTAAACATGTTCAGAAACTTCAGTTTCAGAACATGTTACACTAGAATGCGATGTTTAAAATCGCGCTATTTGAGCGATTTTAAACTCGCCGGCCTGAGCGGAAACGTAGTTTCCGAACAGGTCTAATGCATTTGAAGCGGGCAGCCGGAATGTTGCGGAAGTGATTTTTCCGGTGCCCAAGAGGTAGTATATATGAGCATAACGA
>CADCQA010000163.1 GCA_902803415.1 uncultured Spirochaetaceae bacterium
CGGTTGTTGTTTGCAAAAAGATTGTTTATCTTCTTGCAGACGGCTTCCCCGTCGTATTCGTTGTTATGCTCCGCACGGTAGTGCTTCTTGAGCTTGTCGATGTCGGAAAGCAATTTCTGTGTGTTGTCCATATCACAAAATATTATATAGAAGAAAATGGGAAAAAACAATGGAAAAAGGCGCTTCTTTATAAACAAACTGATTTTTCATGTTATACTATATAGCATGGTATGTGACGGGAAAATTTGGCTTGCAGATGTGCAGGGCGGCAGGGATGCGGTGTTTCTTGAACCGAAAATGGCGAACAGGCACGGCTTGATTTCGGGGGCGACGGGTACCGGCAAGACGGTGACGCTGAAGGTGCTTGCGGAATCTTTCAGTGATATGGGCGTGCCGGTTTTTCTTGCTGATGTAAAGGGCGACCTTGCGGGGATGCTGCATCCCGGCACCGGCAGCGCGGACATGCAGCGCCGCCGCGAACGCTTTGGACTGGATGGCGCCGGTTTTGCCTTCAGCGGCTATCCTGTTACATTCTGGGATCTGTACGGAAAGCGGGGCATTCCCCTGCGTACCACCGTGTCCGAGATGGGGCCGCTGCTGCTTTCCAACCTGCTGGGGCTGAACGACCTGCAGCGGGATATCATGACCATTGCATTCAAGATAGCCGACGACAACTCCCTGCTGCTTGTGGACACCAAGGATTTGAAGGCGGTACTTTCGTATATCGGGGAGCACAGCAAGGACTTTACCGCGGATTACGGGAACATCAGCCCGGCCACCATTGCGGCAATCATGCGTGCCGTGGTGTCGCTGGAGATTGCGGGCGGCAGCACCTTCTTTGGCGAGACCGCACTGAATATCGGCGACTGGTTCAGCACGCCGGGCAGCGGCGGCCGGGGCATGCTGCACGTGCTGGACAGCTGCAGCCTTATCAGTAACGGCAGGCTTTATTCGACCTTCCTGCTCTGGATGCTTTCGGAACTTTTTGAAGTGCTGCCGGAAGTGGGCGACCTTGAAAAGCCGAAGATGGTCTTTTTCTTTGATGAAGCGCACCTGCTGTTCCGGGGCGCCCCTAAAGTGCTCCTTGAAAAAATTGAGCAGGTGGTCAGGCTTATACGCTCCAAAGGCGTGGGCGTATGGTTCTGCACGCAGAGTCCGCGCGACATTCCGGACGAAGTGCTTGCCCAGCTGGGGAACAAAGTTGTGCATTCGCTGCACGCCTATACGCCTGCCGACCAGAAAGCGGTGAAGGCGGTGGCTGCGTCATTCCGGGTGAATCCTGCCTTTGATGCTGCAGATGCCCTGCTTTCGCTCGGCACGGGGGAGGCGCTGGTTTCCTTCCTTGACGAAAAGGGCGTTCCTGCCGTGGTGCAGCGGGCTGAAATTCTGCCGCCGCAGAGCAAATTCGGCGGTATCGGTGATGCAGAGCGGCTTGCGGCGGTGCAGGCTTCCCCGCTGTACGAAAGGTATTCCAAGGCATTTGACCCGGAGTCCGCTTACGAATTCCTTCAGCGCCGCGGAGTGCAGGGGGCTGCTCCTGCGGCGGCTGCAAAGCAGGATGCCGGTGCAAAAAAAGCGGGGCGGCAGTCGGATTCTGCGGCCCGGCAGTGCAGGAAAGCGGTGCAGCGGGCAGGTTCTTCTGCTGCCGGGACGCTCGGCAGGCAGCTGGGCCGCGAACTGTGCAAGGGGCTGGGGAGCACGGGCAAGGCGGTGGGCGGCAGCCTGGGTGCAAGCCTTGGCCGGGGGCTGCTGGATACGCTGTTCAAGCTGTAGGGCCGCTGCTCCGGGGAATTCATTTCCGCACGACATCCTTCGTATTCGTCTCAGCTCTGCGGCATAGTCGCTGTGCCGCGCTCTCTGTTGTTTTCCTCCGTCCAAATTTGGAGAATTTAGCGAAAACGGGCTTTTTTCCTTGACAAACTTTGAAAGTAAACATACTATAAGAATTATGGACTTAAGAACAGTATTAACACCCGACACTGTAGAACTTCATCTGAAGGGGACTACAAAAGAAGAGATTATTGACGAGTTGCTTGACGTACTCGTAAAGGCTGGTAAGGTCACAGATAAAACTTCCGCGAAGGAGTGCGTGCTTGACCGAGAACGCAAGATGTCTACTGGCATGAAGCACGGCATCGCTATCCCCCACGGCAAGACTGACACTGTGTCTGATCTTGTTGCGTGTATCGGTATTTCTGACAACCCGGTTGATTTTGACAGCCTGGATCAGGAGCCGTGCCGTATTTTCATTATGACGCTGTCTCCGGTAAGCAAAACCGGTCCCCACCTCCAGTTCCTTGCGGAAGTGAGCCTCCTGTTCAAATCTGCCGACAAGCGCGCACAGATTCTTGATACGCAGGATGAAGCAGAAGTCATCAAGATTCTGACGGAATAGTATCCGGAGCGCTGCTGCCCC
>CADCQA010000164.1 GCA_902803415.1 uncultured Spirochaetaceae bacterium
GCTGACGGTGGTAAGCTCGCACAGGTAGTCCAGCAGTGCGTAGCTGTCCAGCACCGTTTTTGCATCCTGGGAATCCAGATTGGCGCTCCAGTAGGTGCCGGTTTTGTAAATCATTTCGCGCAGGCAGACCGGTGCTTCACGGAACAGGCTGAAGAAAATCAGGTTCCGCTCAAGCGTTTCTTCCGTGGAATCATGGATGTTCCCCGTATTTTTGTTCTTAAACCAAAGGTCGGTGTACTTTCCCATGGTCTGGTAGCCCTGTATCTGGGGGTAATCCTTCAGCATGCTCAGGTCGCAGAAATGTGCGTAGTTCGGCCAGGCGGGGTCGGTTATAGTTGCGCTGTAGCCGAGCGTTTCGGAGAAAATCCGCGGCAGCACCAGCTGGGCCTGATTGTTCTTTTCTACAAGCGGCTCTGTTGCCCGTTTATTCATCTCTAGCGGCGTGTATTCGTAGCCGCCGTACAGCCCCGGTGCGCCCTGCAGTGTATGCCCGTTGAAAGAAATTGTGTTTTCAAAGAGCGTAAAGCCGGAAAACTGCCGTGCAAGTTCCGGATCTTCCTGCAGCATCTCCGGAACAATATAGCTCTGTGCACGGTCAAGCATAATGAGGATGACGTTCGGCTGCGTGCTTGACAGGTGGAAAATGGGGCTTACGGACGTAAGTGCATCACCCGTGGCGCTGCGGTATGCCCGGTAGCTTTGGGCGATGGTAAATGAATTGGCCGAAGAAATGGCTGCCAGCGCCATGATGCCGATTGCCGGAACTGCGGTAAGAATCTTTGTGCGCTTAAGCCGGACGATGAACACAACGCCGCCTGCCAGCAGCGCAAGCACTGCAAGGTTCAGTACGGAGATAAAGGAAATCGTCCTGAAATTTGCTGCATTCAGGAAGGTGAGCGATGCAGAAATGTCACCGTAGGGCAGCATAAAGACAAATGCATTCAGCACGGCGCCTGCAGCCGCAATGAACGACACTGCGGCAAATGCAGCCTGCACCCGTGCGCTGAAAAGGAAATAAATGCACACAAACCACAGATGCAGTCCCAGCGACTGCACCCCGCTGCAGGCCAGGTAGTAGAACGGGCTTCCGTGCTGCCCTATGTCGCAGAATTCGGTGGCAGAAGATGCAATAAGCGTGGACGGAATGGCATAGCCGGAAAGCACGCACAGGAATATGCAGCAGAGCAGGAACAGCGTGTTCCGCAGTTTTCTGTTTTCTGCAAGCGGGGCAAGCGGTTTATCCAGCAGGAACTGCATGCCCTTCATGAACAGCGGCAGCGCATAAATGGCAAGGAAGAACAGCGCCGCAACAAATTTGTTCTGTATGTCTGTTTCGTAGAAGAAAAGCCCTTTTACAAGAAGCACTGCACAGATTGCGCAGACTGCAATATAGAAGCTTTTGAGCGGGTTTTTGCACTTGTAGAAAATGTTTTTGACCAGGCTGAACAGATTGTTGCATGTCCAGTACAGAACAAGCCCTGCAGGTGAATTATACAGCACCACAAGGAACAGGAATGCCATGCCGAAAATCTGTATTTTTTCCCGCAGCCCGTGCCCCTTTGAATATATGATGCCGGAAATGCAGTTGATGAGCGTCATTGCAATGGGCAGGACATTCACCGGGCGCGGTTTCCCAGCCAGCGTAATGTAGAAAAGCTCGTCGGGAGCACCCATATCCGTGATGAAGAGGAAGGGCACGCCCTGCAGGGATTTTAAGCCGGAAAGGAATGTGTATGCTGCCAGGAAAAACGGTATCTGGATGAGCAGCCCGAAGGAGGAGCGCAGGGACATGAGCGGGCTGTAATGGCATTCCTTGTAAAAGGCATTTGTCATCATGTAGCGTTCGTCCCCGGAAAAAGCCTTTTTGATGCGCTCCAGCTGGGGTTTCATGGCAGCCGTCTGCTTCCGGTCAATTTCCTGCCAGCGTTCTGCAACGGCATAGAGCGGAAGGCACAGCAGCGTTATGCCGGCGCTCACCGCAATAACCGCAATGCCCTCGTTGTCGGCAATCCTGAAAGAGAACATATAAATGCATTCAATCAGCGTATACAGGGGGTAAATGATGAGCGTATAAAGGATGTGAGGCATGGTTTGCAGGTTCCTTCCCTATTTTCGAGGTGACTCTGAAAAATATAGAGAATTTTATGATAGTAAAATTCCCCTGCAAAGTCAATAAATGCAGAGCGTGTGCAGAAAACGTGTCCCGGCGTGGAGGAACCCGCCACGCTGCTATTTTTCCAGGACAAAGAGGTATTCTGAAACGTGTATGTTCCGGTTCCGCAGGTTGCGGCTGCCGCGGAATGTGTTGTAGGCAATTTTTACGGTTTTTACTTTCCCGTATTTTCTGAGCATGCGGGACATCTGCTCAAAAGTGATGAATCCTTCCGAATTATAGGAGATGATGGCAAATTTTGTCTGAAGGTCTGCAATTATGGACTCCAGCGATTGCAGGGCAAAGCGAGACCTGTTGAATACCGACCGGTTCCATTTTCTTGGAATGCCGCTGACTCTGCTTACTTCAACATCCAGCCTGTTCTTCAGGATAAGGTTGAGCATAAAATAATTTGAGCCGTAGGGATGCTGGTTGTACGGCGGATCAAGATAGGCAATATCAAGGTCCTTCAGCTCCTTTGCAAGCATTACGCTGTCTTCCTGAAAAATTTCCACGTCAGATGCAAAGGCGCTGAATACCGGTTCCAGCAGTTCAATCTTTCCAAGAATCCGCGGCAGCGCATTCCTTCCGTGTCCCCCAAAACGCCCGATGCCCGTGTATTTGTCCTTGTAGAAGCCCTTGAACACCCCGCTGGTATTTACGTGGATAGAAGCCTCCGTAATCAGCGGTGCAAGAAAAAACTTCTTCAGGGCATCTTCTTCAACAACATCATCGATGAGCTTCCGGTACGTGTCAATCAGGAGCGCATTTTCGTGCGTGTAGAAAACCCGCTCTTCTTTTTTTATATTGTTGTCGTCCTGGGGCGCGTAGTTCTTTGTGATGATGCCTGCAAATTTTTCTTTTTCGCACAGCTGATTTATTGTATGCCGCAGGTCGCCGCAGGTTTTCCGGGGGTAGTCCTGCCAGTTTGTCAGGTAGCAGCTGTTTATGACGGAAGAATAATGCTCCTGGTCGTTTACGATGAGCATTGATGCGTGCTTTTTCAGCATGCGGGCAACAATTCCGGAACCGGAGAAAATGTCTGCGCACACCATTTTTTTCTTCCCCAGCTTTGCGGCGATTTTTTCAACTTCTTTTTCTATATTTCCGATTAAAGCCCTTTTGTTTCCAATGTAAGTAATTATTTGTGTTGTAAGGAAATCTTCGTTTTCCTCCATCGCCTGTGCCAACTTACCTGCCATTCCCGCCCCATTCTGCCCGTACTTGCCGCGCTTTTGAAATTTCTTCCGGATGTGTAATGATACATCTGGCGGCATTTCTTGTCAATTTTGTGCCTTTGGCAAA